>CAIVGC010000257.1 GCA_903905335.1 uncultured Methylococcaceae bacterium | reverse complement strand
TTCAGCGCCTAGTTTATATAATAAATCCCAGGTGTAAATGCCACTATTATGTCCATCACTAAAAATAGGACAAATGGCATAGTTTCCTATGGGTTTAATCTCGTTAATGCTGACGGCTTCTTTATCCAGTTGCAAAATTTCTTGGCCAGGCGCATGCCCCACTGCTTCTGCGGAAGGTGTGTAGACACGCAAATATTCGCAGGGCAGTTTAAAAACGCTGCCGTCATTAAAGCTGATTTCAAGTATATCGGAAACTTGATGCAGTTTTATTTCGGTAGGCCAAGTATTACAGGGTGTTACAGTTAAACGCATAGGGTTTAAAAAGTCAGTGAATGGGGTCGAGTTAATAGCGGCATAACCAGATACCTGTCTATAAAATATAGCGACTCAAATCTTCGTCTTTAACCAATTCGGCTAAACTTTGATTCACATAAGCCGCGTCAATAACGATCGTTTTTTCGATTAAATCAGGGGCGTCATAGGAAATAGTTTCCAACAATCGCTCTAGCATGGTGTGTAAACGTCTGGCGCCTATGTTTTCAGTGCTTTCATTAACTTCCCATGCTAATTCTGCAATACGTAGTATGCCTTCTGGGGTGAAGCTTAATGACACGCCTTCTGTAGCCAATAAAGCTATATATTGTTCAGTTAATGAAGCATTCGGCTCGGTTAAAATACGAACAAAATCATCTGCTGACAAGGCGCTGAGTTCAACTCTAATTGGAAAGCGACCTTGTAGCTCGGGAATCATGTCAGAAGGCTTAGCGACATGAAAGGCACCTGAGGCGATAAATAAAATATGGTCAGTTTTAATAGCGCCATATTTGGTGCTAACTGTACTACCTTCAACCAAGGGTAGTAAATCGCGTTGTACGCCTTCGCGCGAAACATCGCTGCCGCCACTGCCCATTTCAGAGCGCTTACAAATTTTGTCTATTTCGTCTAAGAATACGATGCCGTTTTGTTCTACAGCAACTACCGCTCGTGTACGTATGTCGTCTTCATTAACTAATTTAGCAGCTTCTTCTTCTTGCAAAGTGTGCAGGGCTTTTTTAATAGACATTTTGCGTGACTTAGTTTTACCTGAGCCTATGCTTTGAAACATGCCTTGCAACTGATTGGTCATTTCTTCCATACCAGGAGGGGCCATGATTTCTACGCCCATAGGTGCAACATGCACATCAATTTCTATTTCTTTATCATCCAGATCGCCTTCACGTAATTTCTTACGCATTTTTTGACGAGTCGCTTCTTGCGTATCAGATAGCATGCCGCCATCTGCTTTAGGTAAAAGTAAGTCTAAGATCTTTTCTTCAGCGGCATCAAAAGCTTTGTTTTGAACCTTTTCCATTTCTACTAAGCGTGTCATTTTGACAGCGGTATCAACCAAGTCACGAATGATAGATTCAACATCTCGACCGACATAACCAACTTCAGTAAATTTGGTCGCTTCTATCTTAATAAAAGGTGCATTGGCTAATCTCGCTAAGCGTCTAGCGATTTCTGTTTTGCCAACACCAGTAGGGCCAATCATTAATATGTTTTTAGGTGTGATTTCATCGCGTAATGCAGGATCAACCTGCTGGCGACGCCAACGGTTTCTGAGTGCAATGGCGACTGAGCGTTTAGCACTAGCTTGACCAACAATATGTTTATCTAGTTCGCTTACGATTTCTTTAGGGGTCATTTGTGTCATGCGTTTACTCGTTGGGTTCAGCGTCTAATTCTTCTATGCGGAGATTATGATTGGTATAAATACAAATATCAGCGGCAATATTTAAAGATCTTTCGACAATTTCTCTAGCACTAAGATTTGTGTTTTCCAATAATGCGCGAGCTGCTGCTTGTGCAAATGCTCCGCCTGAACCGATAGCCATTAAATCAAACTCTGGTTCGATAACGTCACCGGTACCTGAAATAATCAATGAGGTTCTTGAGTCAGCGATAGTGAGTAAGGCTTCTAATTTACGTAAGGCACGGTCGGTACGCCAATCTTTAGCCATTTCAACAGCTGCACGGGTTAGGTTGCCGCGATGCTTTTCCAGCTTACCTTCAAAGTGTTCAAATAAAGTAAAGGCATCTGCTGTGGCGCCTGCAAAACCGGCAATGACTTTATCATGATAAAGTCTGCGAACTTTACGGGCATTGCCTTTCATGACCGTATTACCTAATGTGACTTGTCCGTCACCACCGATGACAACTTTATCGCCTCGACGTACAGAAAGAATGGTAGTTCCTCTAAACACGTTAACATCCTAAAAATAACAAAAACAAGTGGGCGATTTTACATGGTATAAATTTAAAATGTTGGGAAAAATACTGGCGCTATAAACTCTTACATTCAATTTGATAAATGTAATCGATATTAAATGCTATTGAAAAATAGCTGCTATAGCTTTAGGCTATTTAAATGCTAGTTAAGGCGATAAAGCCTATGACGGTGCATGGGTGGAGAATAACTACGATTTAGTTATGGGGGAAAGTCTAAGGTTATAAAATATAAAGTATTTCTTCATCGGTCGTGATGGATGATTCATGAATTTTTGGAGTATTTCATCAATGGCTCTTCGGTAAACTCGAACTTTAGTATACCAATTTGATGTTCCGCAAATTTGATAGGTTCGAGTACGAATAAGGATTAGTCAGTTAATAATTTCTTAAGCGTAGATTGGTTATCTTCATGTTTGAAATGTATAAACTTAGCCGAGAAGTCATCACGAGCCTTGGTCCGAAGGCAATCTAAGTTTTGAATAAGTACGCCCATGGCTAGCAGCGTATTGGCTGAAACGTGATTTGCTAGCATTTCTTCGCTGAATTGTTTCAGGGTCAGTTCCTGAATCGCATAATCCTGAAAGTCACCAAGTACTTCTTGTAAGCTTTTTAGATTTTTAATGAAGACTTTTATTTCTTGCTCATGATACAGATTTTGGAAGAACTCCATTAAGTAGCGCAACTTTTTACATGATTTTCTAAGGTCATGAAGAGTTTCAGCAGGTGAGTGTTCATTGATTGCGTCACCTTCTTGTAAAACTCGCTTGTAATTTTTCCAAATTCTTCGATCAGCCAGTTGTTTAATGCTTAGTTTGGCATTGGGTTCTATTGGAGTTAGTGGAGCTTGGGCTTTAAGATACTGTTCCCATTCAGAGATCGTCGTCAAGTAACGAATAGAGCGTAATTTTGTGGCCAGTTCTTTTTGAGTGTGCTTTTGTTTGGTCAGCAGGAAATCATATAGTGGATCTAGATCATTGCGCATCGACTCAGGAAGACTGTTTTTATAGGTTTTAAAATTTAGAAGATAAACATCTAAATCCCGAGTTGTGCCTGTGATTTGGCCTAGCCAAGAAAAGAACTCGGCATAGTATTGGCTGCTGTTTTCAGGCAATAGATTTTTGAGTTGATTAAGTCCGGCACGAGTTCTGCGCACAGCCACTCTAAAATCATGTAAAAATTCACTATCGGTATTGGCAATGGTACCTTGCTCATTATCTTTAATGGCTTTAAGTAAATGGCTATAAATATATTTTGTCGCTATATCGGCGCGCATATCAGGATCTAAGTTAATATTTAACTTTGAGCTATAGTCATTGGGTTTTCGACCTTGCATATGCAAAGCTGTCAAAAGTAGCGGTTTATGGGTAGGTCTTAAACCAAAATGTGTAGTGAGGAGCTCAATGGTTTGTTCTGTGGCTTTATCGTAACCTTTAATCGGCAGCAGGATCACTCGGTTATCAAATAATTCATGTTCCTCAATAATAATTCGGAGGATTATTTTGTCGTCGTTATTGAGAATATTGAGGTTATAAGTTTCATAATCCAGATTACATGCGGCGAGCAACGCTCGGCAATCCAAAAGTGGCTCAATAAGTTGTCGAATTTCTTCTGAAGGGAGTTGATGGCTAAAGCTAGGTACTTCTTTAAGATCAACACTGGCAATAATCAAATCATCTTTTAGGGTTCTTAATACAAGGTTTGAACTTGTTTTCGATCGATTAAATTCACAACTGATGCCCGCTACATAAAGGCGCCAGTCAAAGCTGTCATAATAAGTCTTTAACGAATATTGCTTAGCAATTAATTGCACAGTCGCTTTGTCGCTTAATTTAGCAATTAGTTTCTGAGCGCTTAGACTGGTTATAAAGTTAAATGGAAGTGACATATTAATGTTAGCGATAGGAGATTGATAAATGATTTATTGGCAAATAATAACGATATCATATTAATATTTAATGACAGTGTAACAATCAAGAGCTATGGTACTCTTAATTTAATATTACCTGCTTTATAAATATATCGGTGTTTAATATGAATAAAGAATTATGCATACTAAGGCATGGAAAATCTGATCGAAACCTTGCTGTAGATGATTTTGATCGGCCTTTAAAAAAACGTGGAAAAGCAGCTGTGCAGCGTATGGGTGAGTGGATGCTACAACAGCATTTAGTACCCGATTATCTGGTATGTTCTCCAGCAAAAAGAGCGCTTGTTACTGCAACCATTGTCCATAAAGCCTTAGCGGTAGAAAGCTTGGTTGTTGTGGAAGATAAACGCATGTATCAAGCTGGTCTTGAGTGTATAGCAGCCGTATTAGCAGATTGCCCTGTTAACGCAAGGCGAGTTTTATTGGTAGGACATAATCCAGAGTTGGAAGATTTGTTGATCTATTTGGTGGGCGCATCGCGTTTGCCAGAAACTGATAAGTTATTGCCGACAGCTGCATTAGTACGTTTGAAGATGCCAGAAGATTGGTCTTTTTTAGAGCCAGGTTGTGCGCAATTATTATCCATAACTTACGCAAAATCGTTGCTGGATGACGAGGGATAAATTAAAACTGTCATGAATTTGTCATATGAAGTCAATATTATTGTAATGTATTAATTACATAATAGCTCCACAATAACCAACCTGAGATTTGATAATGAAAATATCTTTTAAAACTAAAACATTGCTTGCAGCAATGGGTTTTGCTACATCAGCAATGATTAGTGTTACGGCAAGTGCAGTACAAGTCGTTGATGCTGGCGTACCTGCTTATCAAAAAGTAAATGGTATTTCTGGTAATTTGTCGAGTGTTGGGTCTGATACATTAGCAAATTTAATGACCTTATGGGCTGAAGAGTTTAATCGTGAATATCCTAATGTAAATATTCAAATTCAAGCGGCTGGATCGTCTACTGCGCCACCAGCATTAACAGAAGGCACTTCAAACATAGGTCCTATGAGTCGTGAAATGAAAGATGACGAATTAGTCGCTTTCGAAGATAAATATGGTTACAAGCCTACCGCTATTCCAGTTGCGATTGATGCCTTGGCAGTTATGGTTAATAAAGATAACCCCGTTAAAGGTTTAAGTCTTCCACAAGTTGACGCTATTTTTTCGTCTACTCGTAAATGTGGCCATGCTACAGAAATTGATAATTGGGGCGATGCCGGTGTAGCGGCTTGGGCTGCTAAAAGCATACAGTTATACGGACGTAATTCAGTATCAGGTACTTACGGCTATTTTAAAGAACACGCTTTATGTAAAGGTGACTTTAAAAGTAACGTAAATGAACAGCCAGGTTCTGCTTCTGTTGTTCAATCGGTGACTTCTTCAGCTAATGGTATCGGTTATTCAGGCATGGGTTACACCACGTCAGGCGTAAAAATGGTTCCTTTAGCTAAAAAAGAAGGTCAAGCTTTTGTTGACGCAACACCAGAAAATGCTATTAATGGCAGCTATCCTTTAACGCGTTATTTATACATTTATATCAACAAAAAACCTAACCAACCTTTAGCGCCTTTAGAAAACGAATTCATGAAAATGGTGTTATCTAAGGTCGGTCAGCAAGTTGTTATAAAAGATGGTTATATTCCATTACCTGCTAAAGTTGTTGATAAAGTATTGACTACTCTTAAGTAAATCGCTTTAGGTAAGTCGTTTTAACAATAATGGAAGAGCTTTAACAAGGATGTTAGCCTGATTAATGAATTATCCCCTCGACGATAATTATCGTTAATCTAGGCAGTCAAGTAATTACGGTTGGGATTCAAGTCATGATTCTCAGCCGTTTTTTTTGAAACTTGGGTTATCATTGTCACATTTAATTTCTATAAGCTGCTCATGTCTGAAATAAACAGTCAAACAAAATATTCCTCAGCTATAACAAAATCATCGGGTAGTGCCCATGAACGTTGGCGATTGATAAAAGATGTCATTGCTCGCTATGGTGTAGTGATCGGCGGTTTGGGTGTTATCGTAGCTATTGCCTTGATTTTTTTCTATTTGCTGTATGTGGTTTATCCTTTATTCATTTCAGCAACTGCAGAATCGGTAAATCAGTATGAAGTGCCGGAAGCCAATTTAGGTAAAACCGTGTTGTTGGGCGTTGAAGAACAAAACGAAGTCGCCGTCAGATTTACTGATGCGGGGCAGGTTATTTTCTTCGAAGTAGCAACAGGGAAAAACATTTTAACTCAATCCATAAAAATACCCGAAGGCTCGCATATTGTGAGTTTTGCGCAAGGTAGTCCTAATAATGAAGGGGCTGTTATATATGGTTTATCTGATGGTAAAGCCGTCATAGTTAAGCATCAATATAAAGTTACTTATCCTAATAATATTAAAAAAATCACCCCAGTATTAAGTTATCCCATGGGGGAAGAGCCATTGTTAGTTGATGTCTCTGGCGCTGCCTTGGAAAAAATTGCCGTTAAAATTGGTGAAGATGCCAGTACTATCGTGGCACGTAGTGCAGGTCAAATTCGTTTAGCTTATTTTGAAAAAGAAAAATCCTTGTTTGCAGATGAGGTGGCCGTTACTAGAACTGATTCGGTGCTAGATTATTCGGCAGCCGAAGTGACCGATATTTTGATTGATAAAGATGAGCGTAATCTTTATTTTTTAAGCAATACTGGGCAGTTAGCGCTGTTTGATATTGTCGATAAAAGTTCGCCTAAGTTAGTTAATGAGCAAAATATTCTTGAGTCAGGACTTAAAATCACCAGTGCTGTATTTTTGAATGGTGATCTATCCTTAATGATAGGTGATTCCAGCGGTCTAGTGTCACAATGGAGTAAGGTGCGAGATAAGCAAAATCGCTTTTCTATGCAAAAAATAAGGGTGTTTAAAGTTTCTGATAAAGCCGTTGTCGCTATTAATCCAGAGCAGCGCCGCAAAGGTTTTGTAACCTTAGATGCTGATGGCATGATGGGTATTTATCATTCAACCTCCGAAAGGGAAATGATTAAAGAGCGAATAGGACATGCGCTTCCTTTAAGCGCCGCTATTTCGCCAAGAGCAAATGCTCTGTTAGTCCAATCCGACGATAACCTCATTAGTTATTGGAAAGTTGACAACGAACATCCTGAAGTGTCATTGCGCTCGCTATGGCAAGAAGTTTGGTACGAAAGTTATCCTAAGCCAGATTATATTTGGCAGTCCTCTTCAGCTAATAGTGATTTCGAACCGAAATATAGTTTAACACCCTTGGTATTTGGTACGTTAAAGGCAGCTTTTTATGCGATGTTGATGGCCATGCCTTTGGCATTAATGGGCGCTATCTATACAGCCTACTTTATGACACCCAAAATGCGTCAATATGTTAAACCGTCTATTGAGCTCATGGGGGCTTTGCCTACGGTTATTTTGGGATTTTTAGCCGGATTATGGTTGGCGCCTTTTATAGAGGAGCATTTGGCTGGTCTGTTTGCCTTGTTTATGATTATTCCTTTAGGCGTTATGTTGTTTGCTTATGCGTGGCAGTATTTACCTAAAGATCTAAAGGAAAGCATTCCTGATGGTTGGGAAGCAGCCTTTCTGATACCTGTTATTTTATTAAGTGCTTGGTTTGCTTTTAGCGTCAGTGTACCGCTAGAAGGTTTATTATTTCATGGTAGCTTACGTGAATGGTTTAAGAGCGAATGGGGCATAGGCTATGATCAGCGTAATGCTTTAGTTGTCGGTATAGCGATGGGCTTTGCGGTCATTCCAACTATTTTCTCTATTGCTGAGGATGCCATCTTTAGTGTACCCAAACATTTAACAGTAGGCTCTTTGGCATTAGGGGCAACGCCTTGGCAAACCATGATTAAGGTTGTGTTATTAACTGCCAGTCCAGGGATTTTTTCAGCGGTCATGATAGGTCTAGGTCGTGCTGTAGGTGAAACCATGATTGTGCTAATGGCTACCGGAAATACTCCTGTGATGGATTTAAGCGTCTTTCAAGGTTTACGTACCTTGGCTGCTAATATTGCCGTAGAAATGCCTGAATCCGAAGTAGATAGTACTCATTACCGAGTCTTGTTTTTAGCAGCATTGGTATTGTTTGTATTTACGTTTGTTTTTAATACGTTAGCTGAAGTTATTCGTCAGCGCTTACGCGAAAAGTATAGCTCATTATGATTAGATTATGGTTTAAAAGCGGCACCCCTTGGATATGGCTGAATGCAGCAGCGGTCAGCTTAAGTCTTATCATGGTGGTTGGTGTATTGGGTTTGGTAATAGGACGTGGTGTGGGTCATTTTTGGCCACATCAAGTCAGCCAATTTAGTTATCAAGAGCCTGATAAACAGCCTCAAATCATTATTGGTGAAAAAGTTGATACCAGTATTACACCGGCGGCTATGGCAAAAAGCACCGGTTATATCATGGCAGATAATGAAGATACTTTAGTTCAGTATTTAATTAAAACCGGTAATCGCGATGTGACGGGTACTGATTTTCGCTGGATACAAGAGCGTAATGTTAAAGCTCATAGCGAACCCTCGGATATGATCGTTATAGAGCGCCGAGAATGGGGTAACTTCTATGGACAGTTACTCGAAGTTAAAGAAAAAGGCACGACTATCGCTACCGGTGCACAAGCATGGCCGGTTTTACAAACGAAAATTGCTGAGACCTTAGCGATATTTAAAGAAATAACGCATATAGAAAAAAAGGAAGTTGGGGCTATCAATTATGGTTTGGAACGTCTAAGGCTTAAACAAAGAAAACTAGAGTTGAAAAATGCCCTAGATGATACTGCAAAACAAGGTATTGCTATAGAGAAAGCTGCTTTTGAGGCTGAATATAAGCAATATCAAGTTAAGTTGACAGGACTCTATCAGAAATTACGTAGCGATAGTATGGTTGCTAAAACCGAAAGCGGTAGTGAGCTGGTTATTCCTTTGGCGAAGGTTGTTAGAGTTTTTCAACCGAATGCCATGAGTTTTCTGGATAAAATACTGCATTATGGAAATAAGGTCGTTGAGTTCTTGACCGATGATCCACGCGAAGCCAATACAGAAGGCGGTATTTTTCCTGCCATCTTTGGTACCGTGATGATGGTTATGATGATGTCGGTGATAGTAACGCCTTTTGGTGTGATCGCCGCTGTTTATTTACGTGAATATGCTAAACAAGGCTTTATTACTCGTTTAATTAGAATAGCGGTGAATAATCTTGCTGGTGTGCCTTCGGTGGTTTATGGGGTATTTGGTTTAGGTTTCTTTGTTTATATTTTGGGTGGCAATATCGATCAATTGTTTTTCCCAGAGTCTGCACCTGCACCGGTTTTTGGTACACCTGGCTTATTATGGGCTTCAATTACCTTGGCCTTGTTAACGTTGCCTGTTGTAATTGTATCTACAGAAGAAGGATTGGCGCGTATTCCAAGTTCTATTAGGGAAGGTAGTTTGGCTTTAGGGGCCACTAAACTTGAAACTTTATGGTTGACGGTATTGCCTATGGCGAGTCCTGCCATGATGACGGGGTTAATACTAGCGGTAGCTAGGGCGGCTGGTGAGGTCGCGCCATTAATGTTGGTAGGTGTCGTTAAGTTGGCTCCGACCCTCCCCTTAGATGGTAATTTTCCGTTTTTGCATTTAGATAGAAAATTTATGCATCTTGGATTTCATATATATGATGTCGGTTTTCAAAGCCCGAATGTTGAGGCGGCGAGACCATTGGTTTATGCGACTGCATTATTGCTGGTGTTAGTAATTATAGGCTTAAATTTGGCTGCAATTGTTATCAGGAATAATTTGCGGGAAAAATATCGGGCACTAGAAGGTTAAATAAATGACACAACAAATAAGATCACATTCAATTGATATGAGTTCTGTATTGCGCGGTAAGGATGTAGTGCAGCAGCCTAATGAAATTTGTATTAAGGTTGAAAACCTAAATTTGTTTTATGGTGAGAAGCAGGCATTACATGGAATCAACATGGAAATGCAAAAGAAAAAAGTAACCGCTTATATTGGACCTAGTGGCTGCGGTAAATCAACGTTATTGCGTTGTATTAATCGCATGAATGATTTGGTTGATAGTGCAAGAATTGAAGGTGGAATTCTCCTAGATGGAGAAAATATCTATGATAAGTCTGTCAATGTTGCGGCTTTGCGTAGGCGAGTCGGTATGGTATTTCAAAAGCCCAACCCGTTCCCTAAGTCTATTTTTGAAAACGTCGCTTATGGTCTTAGAATTCAAGGTATTAATGATAAACGTGTTTTGGAAGAGACCGTTGAAAATGCGTTGCGCGGTGCTGCGTTATGGGATGAAATGAAAGATCGTCTGAATGATAATGCCTTGGGTATGTCAGGTGGTCAACAGCAACGTTTAGTTATTGCTAGAGCCATTGCTATAGAGCCTGAAGTTTTATTGTTAGATGAACCTGCTTCCGCGTTGGATCCTATTTCAACATTAAAAATTGAAGAGCTCATTAACGAGCTTAAAGAAAAATATACTATCGTTATCGTGACACACAATATGCAACAAGCTGCGCGTGTTTCTGATTACACTGCATTTATGTATATGGGTGAATTGATAGAGATAGGTACCACTAGTGAGTTATTTACTAATCCTAGTAAAAAACAAACAGAAGACTACATTACCGGTCGGTATGGCTAATTAGGAGCAAACAATGGATAACAGTAAAATAAGTCATCATATATCCGAACAATTTAACAAAGAACTGGAAGACGTACGTAATAAAGTTTTAGCCATGGGTGGATTGGTTGAACAGCAGTTAGAATTGGCGATAGAGGCTCTAGTTTTAGGTAATGTGGAGCAGGCAGAGTATGTAATTAGTCAAGATAGCCAAATTGATACGTTAGAAATAGCGATTGAATTAGAATGTACGCAGATTTTAGCACTCAGACAGCCAACTGCTTTTGATTTGAGATTACTGCTTGCAGTTATTAAAATCGTCCATGAGCTCGAAAGAATTGGTAACAAAGCCAAACGTATTGCTGAAATGGCAATTAAATTAGCCAATTCCTCCTTTAGTATGCCTAAACATGATATGGATCGCATGATAGAGTTGGTCAAAAGTATGTTAGATCATGCTCTGGATGCTTTTGCTAGGATGTCTATAGAAGAAATCCCTGCTATTACTGAGCGCGATCAAAAGGTTGATCGTGAATATGAGAATATAGTCAGGTTGTTGATTACTCACATGATGGAAGATCCAAGAAACATAACTCGTTTCTTAGATGTATTGACTACAGTACGCGCTTTGGAAAGAATAGGTGATCATGCTCGTTATATCTGCGAACATTTGGTTTTTATGATTAAAGGCGAAAATGTACGTCATTTGAGTCAAGAGGAATTAGTCGACAAGATTAATGCTCCTCGATAAATTCAAGTCACTCAAGTAATAAGAGACCTAAGTCAGCAGTTTTAAATACTGATGACTTGGGTCGTGTTATTTTAGATGTTATCAAAACTACTAAGTATTATCTCTCCCCTTTCGACATCTTCTAGTATTGGAGTACAACAGCTTTAGTCGTTGTAAAGATTCCATAAAACTGGCATCAAAAAGTTCTTTAGCTACATTGCTAAGACCAATATCTCTGTCTAATAAGTTAATAAATTTAAATCAAGCTTGAGCTTTTTGGGTAGACACGATAAATTGGCACAATACCCCTTGGAGTTCAAACCTATGAAAATAATAACAAAGCTTCTGTGCCCCTCAGTAATTGCTTGTTGTGTTGCTCTACTGCTGCCTTTAGCGGTACAGGCAACGACTGATGATACCCAGAAAACGCATAAATTATATGAAGAAAATTGTGCTAGTTGTCACGCTTCGGATTTAGGTGGTTTTATTGCGCCTGCTTTAAATGCTGAAACTTTGAAAGGTCGCAGTGCGACCTCATTGCGTAGCCTGATCATGACGGGAAGCTTTGATACTTTAATGCCTCCATTTTACGGTCGCTTAACGGATGATGATATTCGCGGCTTAGTGAGTTATTTAAAAGCCACGCCTAAACAAGCAAATCCGGCTTGGACGATTGAAGATATTAAAGCCTCAATAAAGGTATATGTTAAGGACGAAACTACCCTGCCCACTAAACCTACTTATCAAATCGATGATATCAATAATATTATTGGTGTTGCGGCTCGCGGTAAATATGGGCGTGGTTTAGGTTCAAAAGCTGTGTTTATCAATAGTGTGACTCATAAAATCATAGGTGAGGTTGCCACAGGTACCGCTGCGCACATTATTGATTTTGATCCAGCCAATCCGCGTTGGGCTTATGTGAAAAATGATACGGCTGAAATATTCAAAGTCGATCTGTATTCTATGCAAATAGTGCGTAGTGTTAAGACCGGCTTTAATGGCCCGAGTTTAGGCGTATCTCGTGATGGTAAATATATTATGGCGGGTTCATATGTGCCACATAATGCCGTTATTTTAGATGCCGCTACCTTAGAGCCATTAAAAACCTTTGAGCTAGAAGGCATAGATCCTGATGGCAAAATGGTTTCTTCTGATTCGGGGATGATTATAGGTACTCCTTTTGCAGATATTTTTGCCATAGCTTTAGAAAATGCCGGTCAAGTCTGGGTCGTTGATTTAAAAGAAGGCTTTCCAGTGACCAAAATTGAAAACGTCGGTCGTCATTTACATGATGCCTTTTTATCACATGGCGGTAGTAAGTTAATGGTTGCGTCTTATGTCGACAGTATCGTTACTGCCATTGATCTAAAAGAACGCAAGATTATTAAAAAGTTGGAAGCAGGTTGTGTGTCTCATGTTGGAGGCGGCTCTGTGGTAGAAGTTGACGGCCGCACTTTAGGTTTTGGTACAAATTTTGGTGATTGCGACAAGATGGTCGTTAGTGTCTGGGATTTAGATAAAATGGAAGTGGTTAAACAAGTGCCGGTTCTAGGTGGTACTGAGTCACCTGCCGCTCACGCTAATGCCCCTTATGTTGCAGTTGATATCATTTCTAAAGATAGACGCGCGCGTGCCGTACAATTAATTGATAAAAAGACCTTAGAAGTGGTTAAAACCTTAGAAGTCGGTGGCCATGCGTATTTCCCTGAATACAGTGCTGATGGGAAATTTTTATATATCAGTGCTGGCTATAGTGGCGATCAAGTTGTCGTTTATGACGCAGTCACTTTGGCCAAAGTAGCCTCCATCCCTTTGGAAAGCCCTGCAGGTTTGTTCTCTCATGGCCGAGTACGTTACATGACTCGTGGCCTCTCACCTGATGATTTAGCCAAACGTGACGGCGAGCTTAAAGGGGCTAAATAATGAAACTAGTGATTCCTTTAGGTACATTAATGTTGGCGCTGTTATCAGCGCCGGTTGTTAATGCCGCTGTTATTTATGCCGGTCAAGAAAGAGCGGCTGCTGTGTGCTCACAATGCCATGGCATTATTAAACCCTCCGCCGATTCTGTGTTCCCGTCTTTAGCGGGTCGTGATGTGGTTTATCTTAAAGCTGCCTTAGTGCAATATCGAGATAAAACTAGGCAATCTGAGCTGATGAATGCGATTGCTGGCTCTTTAAGCGATAACGATATTGCCAATGTGGCGGCTTATTACGCAACTTTAAAACCTTGATGAAATATAACCCGCAGAGTATCTTTGCACGTCAGTTATGTTGGCTTTTGTGTTTTGTTGCGCCAACAGTTCTGGCTGCTGAGCCTTCATCAGCCAGACAAGCCCAGCTACAACATTTACTTAAAAATGATTGCGGAGCCTGTCATGGCTTAACCTTAAAAGGTGGTATGGGGCCTGCTTTGTTACCCGATAGTTTGTCTGGCAAAACCGATGAGTTTTTGGTGGCAACCATACTGAACGGTCGTAAAGGTACGCCGATGCCACCTTGGCAAGCCTTTATGAACCATGATGAGGCTTTGTGGTTAGTTGATGTTTTGCGTAAGGGTAAGCCTTAGCTTTTTTCGTTATTGAAACCTGACACCATAATATGTTTATCGTTAACTCAGTTAAATACCCCATTATGAAAAAACTACTTCCCATTCTAGGTGTAATCCTTTCCTTCAATGTGCTAGCAGAACTCCGCGCTACTGGTGATCTAGGTCTTATCATTGAGCGTGAAGCTGGAGCCGCACTTATTATTAACACGACTGAACATAAGCAGTTGGCTAGAATCGACCAACTAGGCGATTTGTCTCATGCCTCGGTGGTGTTTTCCCGTGATCAACGTTATGCCTATGTTTTTGGGCGCGACGGCGGCTTAAGTAAAATTGATCTATTGCAGGATAAGCTGGATAAACGCATTATCCAAGCGGGTAACAGTATCGGTGGAGCAATTTCTCAGGACGGTAAATTAGTCGCTGTATCTAATTATACGCCAGGTGGGGTTAAGGTCTTTTCGTCGGATACTTTAGAGTTGGTCGCAGATATTCCTGCTGACTATGGTGATGGCTTGCGCTCCAAAGTCGTGGGGCTGGTCGATGCCCCCGGCCAACGATTTGTATTTAGTCTCTTTGATGCCGGTGAGATTTGGACCTTGGATATTAAAAACCAAAAAAAACCGCTCATTGAAAAATTCAAACATATTGGTAAAGAGCCTTACGATGCTTTGATTACGTCTGATGGTCGGTATTATATTGCTGGTTTATTTGGTGAAAGTGGTTTGGCCTTATTGGATTTATGGAACACGGACAGTGGTGTAAAGCGCATATTGCCTGATTATGGAAAAACGGAAGAGCAACTCCCGGTTTATAAAATGCCACATCTGGAAGGCTGGGCAGTAGCCGGGGATCTTATCTTTGTGCCAGCGATTGGCAAGCACGAAGTATTAGTTATCGACAAACACAGTTGGAAGCTTATCAAAGCTATACCTGTGGCCGGACAACCAGTATTTGTGATGGCTAGACCGGATGCTAGACAAGTGTGGGTGAATTTCGCCATGCCGGACAATAATGTATTGCAGGTGATTGATGTTAAAGATTTATCTTTAACTAAAACCTTAACGCCCGGCAATGCTGTGTTACACATGGAATTTACACCGCGCGGGGAAGAAGTCTGGGTGGCCGTCAGGGATGACAATCAAGTGCTTGTTTATGATACGGATAACCTTAAAGAAAAAACGCGTTTATCCGCACAAAAACCTAATGGGATTTTCTTTAGCTCACGAGCACATAAAATAGGTTTCTGATTGATGTTGACGGCTTTACATAAACGTCTGCTGAATGATTTTCAACGTGATTTTCCTTTATCATCGCGGCCTTATCAGGAGATAGCTGATATGCTAGGGGTTAGTGAGGCGGACGTATTAACTGCGTTGACTGAATTAAACGACAATCATTATATTAGTCGTATAGGACCGATTATTCCTCCTAATCAACTAGGGGTTAGTACCTTAGTTGCGATGTCGGTTCCTGAACAGCAGATTCAGACGGTAGCCGATAAAATTAGTGCCTATGCTGAAGTTAATCATAATTACCAGCGTGAACATCAATTTAATTTATGGTTTGTGGCGATTGCTACTAATGCTGAGCATTTGCAGTGCTTATTGAATGCTATAGAGCAGGACACAGGTTACAGCGCTTTGTCTTTGCCATTGATCGATGATTTCTTCATTGATTTGGGTTTTAAGTTGGATCTGCAACATGCTTGATGTTCGAGATCGTCAATTACTAGAGCGAGTACAATTGGGTTTACCTGTTTGCTCTAGGCCTTATGCAGAAATTGGTGTGGCTATGGATATGCCGGAAGTTGAAGTTATAGAGCGACTGATTCAACTTAAACAAAAAGGCTTAATTAAGCGTATGGGAGTCATCGTTAAGCATCAGCAACTGGGTTATCGAGCAAATGCCATGATAGTCTGGAATATACCTGATCATTTAATTAAACAATTGGGGCAACGTATCAGTCAGTTTGCTTTTGTTACTCTCTGTTATCAGCGTCCACATCAGGCTCAATGGCCTTATAACTTATATTGCATGATACATGGCAAGGATCGAGCTACCGTGTTAAGACAACTGGAACAACTTAGCCTCGATTGTGCTTTGTGCGATTTTGAGCGAGAAATCTTGTTTAGCCTGCGTTGTTTTAAACAACGAGGTGCAATCTATCAGCATAGCGCCAGTGATTTAAAATCACATGAATGATATTGACAGACTCATTATTAATCAGCTGCAAACAGGCTTTCCTATTTGTGATGCGCCTTATCAACAGCTAGCTTCTCAATTAGGATTAACAGAAGAAATGCTCATTGAGCGCTTACAGGTCTTGTTAGATAACGGAACCTTGAGTCGTTTTGGCCCACTTTATCATGCTGAATTGATGGGTGGTGCCTTGACCTTGGCTGCGGTTAATGTACCTGTTGAACGTTTTGATGAAATCACTGGCATCATTAATGCCTATCCTGAAGTCGCACATAATTACGCACGTAACCATCGCTTGAATATGTGGTTTGTGGTTGCCACTGAAACACCAGAGCAAATTGAGCAGACCTTGGCGGCAATCGAGCAACAAACTGGCTTGACCGTTTACAATATGCCCAAAATTAAAGAATATTTTGTCGGCCTAAAACTGGACGCTTGATGCTAGCTTTGGATGAAATAGATTTAGCCATTATGCGAGCGACACAAGCGGGGTTGTCGTTAAGTCCGCAACCTTATCAAGTAATTGCCGAGCAGCTGGGTTTAACCGCTGACATCGTCATGGCGCGTATGGCAGTTATGCAGGACTCAGGCATTATTCGGCGCATAGGTGCGGTACCTAATCACTATAAACTAGGTTATCGTTTTAATGGTATGACTGTATGGAATGTTCCCGATGACCGTATCGATGAACTAGGTGTCAAAGTAGGACAGCTAACCTTTGTCAGCCATTGTTATCACCGACCAAGACATTTACCCGACTGGCCTTACAATTTGTTTGCGATGGTTCATGGTAAGACTCAAGCAGACGTTGATACACAAATCCAGCAAATTACCGAGTTGCTGGGAACTGACAATCAAGCTTGTGATGTTTTATACAGTACAAAAATTTTAAAGAAAACTGGCTTTAGAAGTCGGAGCTAAAGCTTTAACCGCCGGTCATATTCATATAACGTAATATAACCGGTTGTTCATGGACATTAAACTCGTGCTTCTCCGGTTTGATCAGCATGGCATCAATAATGGCCTGTTTAAGCGACTCTATATTATTGGGATGGGTTCTAAGCACGGCTTTTAAGTCAACAGAATGCTCGTTACCCAAACATAACAACAAACGACCTTCTACTGTTAAGCGAACTCGATTACAGGTGCTACAAAAGTTGTCGCTATGGGGTGAAATAAAGCCTACCCGTGATGCAGTGCCTTTAACTTTAAAGTAGTTAGAGGGCCCGCCTGTTTTTTCAAGGCTGGCGACTAAGGAAAACTGCTGGGCTAAATCTTGTTTGATTAAATCACTAGAATAATAAGCGCTGGATCGATCATGCTGATCTACGATACCTAGTGGCATCTCTTCAATAAAGCTGATATCTAAGCCGTTATCGACCGCATACTGTACTAGATTACATACTTCTTGATGATTCTTGTTTTTAAGTACTACGGCATTGATTTTTATGCGCTCAAAGCCCGCCAGTTTTGCGGCTTGTATGCCTCTAAGCACTTGCTGCAAATTACCCGTGCGGGTAATTTCTTTAAATTTATCGTCTTCTAAGGTATCTAGGCTGATATTAATGCGCTTAACGCCGGCGGCTTTTAAGTCTCTCGCCATGGTTTCTAGTTGTGAACCATTGGTGGTAATGACTAGTTCTTGTAAACCGTCAATTCGGCCTATATTTGTTAACAGTTCCAGCGCACCTTTTCTAACTAAAGGTTCGCCGCCCGTGATACGGATTTTTTTTACGCCTAATTCTACGAACGCTTTAGCCAAGGTGTGAATTTCTTCTAGCGATAATACTTGCTCACGCGGTAAGAAAGTCATGTCTTCAGCCATGCAATACACACAGCGAAAATCACAGCGATCGGTGATGGAAATCCGTAAATAATCAACCGTTCTGCCAAAACGATCAATTAATAACTTAGAGGTAACAGCAGGGGCCATAATAAACAACGCTAAAAAGTGAGCGTTTAATATTAACATAAATAACTGGGCTTGCGATTACGTAATAAAAACGACACTCAATAAGTTTAAAATCAATCGTTGAACAATAAACCTATACAATGCCCATTAAACCAAAGGAGGAGACATCTATGCTAAAAAAAATATTACGCGCGTTACTGATTTTATTATACAAAGTCGAGGTGACTGGCCTAGATAATTATAAGAATGCAGGGAAAAGAGTGTTGATTATCGCTAATCACACGTCATTTTTAGACCCTTTGCTACTGGGTGTATTTTTACCGGATAACATCACTTTTGCCATTAATACTCAGATTTCTCAGCGCTGGTGGTTAAAGCCATTTTTAAGGTTGTCGCGAGTGTTTCCTATGGATCCTACTCATCCTATCTCTTTGAAGGATTTGATTCATCATCTGGAAAACGATACCCACACGGTTATTTTTCCTGAAGGTCGTATCTCGGTAACCGGTTCATTAATGAAAATTTATGACGGTACGGGTATGGTTGCTGACAAATCTAAAGCAGCTATATTGCCGGTACGTATTTCTGGTAGTCAATATACCTATTTCTCAAAGCTGCACAGAATAACTCGCTTGCGATTATTTCCTAAAATCAGCATTCATATTTTACCGCCTGAGACCATAACTGCGCCTGACACTCTAAGGGGTAAACCTCGTCGAGCTTATTGTGGCCTGCAATTAGCGGATATCATGATTAAAATGATGTTTGTTACTAGCCCTTATAGACAAACTATTTTTACTAGTTTGCTGGAGGCGCGTAAAGTTCATGGCGGTGGGCATAGCATCATTGAAGATTTAGAGCGTATTGACTGGTCATATAACACTTTAATAACGCGTAGTATTGCGGTAGGACAAGCTTTAACTAAGGTCACAAGCAAAGGTGAATATGTGGGGGTTTTTCTGCCTAACTCCACTAAAACCTTAATGACTATCTTAGGTTTGCAGTTGCAGGGACGTATACCCGCAATGTTGAATTTTTCTACGGGTTCTGCTGCGATGCTGCAAGTTTGCCAAGTTGCGAAAGTTAATACGGTGTTGACCTCACGACGTTTTATAGAGTTGGCAGGTTTTACCGCTGTAGCTGAACAATTAAGTCAGCAATGTAAGATTGTGTATTTAGAAGATCTGGCTAAGAATATTTCTGCGAAGGATAAGCTTCTAGCGTTTATAAAAGCTAGAACTACCGATTATTGGTATCAAGCAAATGCTATTAATCCAGATAGTCCGGCGGTGGTGCTCTTTACGTCAGGTTCCGAGGGTACGCCTAAGGGTGTGGTGCTGTCCCACGCTAATATTTTAGGTAATCTTAAGCAATTAGAGGCCTGTATTAATTTTAATGCTCAAGATCGAGTGCTTAATTTTTTACCTATGTTTCATTCTTTTGGGTTTACGGTAGGCACGCTGTTACCGTTAATGAACGGTATAAAAACCTTCTTTTATCCAACGCCACTTCATTACAGCGTGATTCCAGAAATAGCGTATGAAACGCATGCCACTATTATGTTTGGCACCAATACCTTTTTATCGGCTTATGCCAAAACAGCCCATCCCTATGATTTTTATAATCTGCGTTATGTGGTGGCGGGTGCAGAAAAGTTACAAGACAATACCCGTCAACTTTGGGCTGATAAATTTGGTATTCGTATTTTAGAAGGCTATGGCGCAACTGAAACCTCGCCTATTACCTCAGTTAATACGCCGCTACATTATAAAGCCGGTACGGTAGGTCGTTTTATGCCTTGTATGGAACATCAATTAGAACCCGTGCCTGGCATTGTTGACGCAGGCTTACTGCATGTTAAAGGTCCTAATATTATGCTGGGCTATTTGCTGGCAGATAATCCTGGTGTTTTAGTGCCACCAGAATCTATCTATGGCAAAGGTTGGTATGACACCGGTGATATCGTTCATGTTGATGAGCAAGGATTTATTAGTATACGAGGTCGCAGTAAACGTTTTGCTAAAGTGGGAGGAGAAATGGTGTCTTTAACCGCAGTAGAGCAGTTGGCGATAAATGCCTGGCCCAAGGCACAGCACGCCTCAATTAGTGTGCCTGACGCTAAAAAAGGTGAGCAGGTAATATTAGTGACCACACAAAAACTGGCATCAGTGCATGAATTAGCCAGTGTTTCGCCAGGTGTTGCATTGATCAGTCTTCCTAAAAAAATTGTGGTCGTAGACACTATTCCAGTGATGGCCACCGGTAAAATAAATTATCCGGCAGTCGCTGACTTAGTAGCAAGCCGTCATTAAATAACACCGCTATCAATCACAGGCATAACCCAGTATTGAATGCCGGAACCTTTAAAGTCTCGGCGTAATTGCGCTAATAAGCGGGGTAGTTCTAATTCTGGTACATACATCTGAAAACGGGTGCGTTTTTGACGCCCCGTGACTTGTTCTGCCAGTGATAAGCCTTTATTCTCATGGTGATGAGCATAAACCTGAAAACTACTAAAGCCATGCTCTGATTCCATCAGTAGTAATTGGTCTACCAATATTTCTTCAAGACTGGGTGGAATATTGAGTGTCACTAAATATTCGCTAGTATTCATAATGTTATCTCCTTAGGTAAGCCGAATAATTTATACAATATCGGCAATAAGAATAAGGTTAAAAATGTGGATGATACTAGGCCACCGATGACCACAATGGCTAAAGGTCTTTGAATTTCTGAGCCGGGTCCACTGGCAAATAACAGAGGAATTAAGCCGAAGGCAGCGATACTGGCAGTCATCATGACAGGTCTTAACCGACG
>CAIVGC010000256.1 GCA_903905335.1 uncultured Methylococcaceae bacterium | reverse complement strand
TTAAGGCGTGACAGGTACTAGACTTAACCCTTCGCCTTTCGTCCTTTGTCTGTGCTTAGGAACCCTGCCTAAAATTGAACGATTAAGCTAAGTGTCCCGTCTTAAATTGGTAGCCTAGCTGTTTTACTCCAAACCTTAACTTAATGACCGTACTTCTATCACTTGAATTTAAAGCAGATTAATGACAGCCCATCACAAACATCATCATACTCATACTCATGCTCATAGTGGACATGATCACAATCATCACAGTCCAGCAGACCAAAATAAACAAGGTCTAGCATTTGCCTGCGCTATCGTCTTGAACACAGCTTTTGTTATAGTCGAATTTAGCTATGGTTTTATCGCTAATTCCACCGCGCTTATGGCCGATGCCGGACATAATTTATCTGATGTCTTAGGCTTGATATTGGCTTGGGGGGCAGCAATACTGTCACGCAGATTGCCTAATGCGCGTTATACCTACGGTTTACGAAGTACCTCGATTATGGCTGCAATAATAAACGCCATGTTTTTACTGATGGCTAGTGGTGCAATTGCTTGGGAGGCTATTCATCGCTTCTCACAACCCCCTTTAGTGGCTGGCTTAACTGTCACAGTGGTGGCAGGCATTGGTATAGTTATTAACGGGCTATCGGCATGGCTGTTCGTCAAAGGGAGTAAGAATGATTTAAATATTCGTGGCGCTTATTTGCATATGGCGGCCGATGCAGTAGTGTCGTTGGGTGTGGTTGTTGCTGGTATAGCTATGTTATATAGCGATTGGTATTGGCTAGATCCGGTGATCAGTTTGGTGATTGTATTGGTCATCATAATAAGTACTTGGGGATTATTGCGAGAGTCCATGCAATTAGCCTTGGTCGCTGTTCCTGCGCATATTGATGTGTCTGAAGTGGCGACCTATCTACGTCAATGTGAGGGGGTGACAGACATACATGATCTACATGTCTGGGGTTTGAGTACCACCGAAAGCGCTTTGACGACTCATTTAGTAATGCCAGCAGGTTACCCAGGTGATACTTATATAGATGTAATCGTTAAAACTCTTAAGGAGCGCTATGCGATACAGCACTGTACCTTACAAGTAGAGCAAGGCACCACCCATCATGCTTGCGCCTTGCATGCTAACAATGTCGCTCAAACGCACTGATAAATATTATGACTATAAGCACAAAAAGCACCTTAAGCCAGATTCCATTAAGCATATGGATGTTAGGCTTTGTTAGCCTGTTGATGGATATTTCTTCCGAAATGATTCATAGCTTACTACCCCTGTTTATGGTGACTACATTGGGAGCCAGCGCCTTTACAGTCGGTATGATTGAAGGGCTTGCGGAATCTACGGCTTTGATGATTAAAGTGTTTTCAGGAGTCTTGAGTGATTATCTGGGCAAACGCAAAGGGCTTGCCTTGTTTGGCTATGCCTTGAGCGCATTTACTAAACCGTTGTTTGCTATAGCACCTAGTTTAGGTATTGTGCTTACGGCTAGATTGTTAGATCGCATCGGTAAGGGCGTGCGAGGCACGCCACGCGATGCGATGGTAGCAGACATAGCACCAGTGCATCTGCGCGGAGCAGCATTTGGCCTACGACAAGCCCTAGACACTGTTGGAGCTTTTCTTGGTCCGCTATTAGCCGTCGCTTTGATGCTGCTATGGGCTAATGATTTTCGTGCGATATTTTGGGTGTCGGTGATTCCTGGATTGATGGCGGTTGTATTGTTATTCTTCGGTGTACATGAGCCTAAAAACCCTGAGCCTGTTAAACGTTCAAATCCGATTAGTAAGCAAAACCTAAAGCGTCTTGGGCCGACATATTGGTGGGTAGTGGCAATTGGTGCAGTATTTACCTTAGCACGCTTTAGTGAAGCTTTTTTAGTGTTGCGGGCTCAGCAAGGCGGTATTCCAATGGCACTGGTGCCGTTGGTTATGGTAGCTATGAATCTAATTTACGCGCTGTCAGCGTACCCCTTTGGGAAGCTTTCTGATCGTATGAGTCATACCAAATTATTGGCGCTTGGTTTAGTGGTCCTTATCGCGGCTGATCTGGTTTTGGCGACTAATGATCATTGGCTGGTAGTAATTATCGGTGTTGCTTTATGGGGTATTCATTTAGGTGTCACGCAAGGTTTATTGGCTAGAATGGTGGCTGATAGCGCACCGGCCGATTTACGCGGCACGGCGTATGGCTTTTTTAATCTGATGAGCGGCATTGCACTGTTGATTGCCAGTGGTGTCGCCGGCTTACTTTGGGATCAATTTGGACCGGCCTTTACCTTTTATGCGGGTGCCGGCTTTTGTGCTATTACACTGGTGGGTTTAGTTTGGCAACCTGGTGACGCAAGATAAAGGCAGTTCCGTTATCGGCTACCCACTTAAGACAGGACAAGATAGTATTTTAAGCTTTTATCGTTCGCACCCTCTGCGTTCATTATTATATACACTCTTAGTGTAAGTCATCCCAGCATGGACTGCCGGTATAACTTTGTTGCAGAAGCAGTTTGATAATCAAGAAAACTTATGGGGCCACTAATATGTTAAGCATTTAAAGCCTAGGCTCTCAATAAGTGGGCTAGCAACTTAAAGCGGGACAGCTTCAGCGCAGACCAAAGGCTCAGGGCGAAAGACTAAGCCTAGGAGGCTAGCAACTTAAGGCGTGACAGGTACTAGGCTTAACCCTTCGCCTTTCGTCCTTTGTCTGTGCTTAGAAGAACCCTGCCTAAAATTGAACGATTAAGCTAGTGTCCCGTCTTAAATTGGTAGCCCAATAAGTGTGAGCATTTCTATAATGGCAGACAAAGGTCTGTAATGGAAAGTGAGCATTGTCGTTTAGATTGGCGACAATCTCTGTTTGATAGCGACGATTTCTAAATAGATAGGCAGCGTCCTTTGTTTAACAGCCATGATTCCTAAATTACCATACAACAGTCTCTGCTTACTTGCGACTATCCTGTCCTTATCGTGAATGGTTGCCTGTCAGGCAGAGAGTCATTCACGATTTTATAAAAATGCCGAGTATCGCTGAGAAGTTAATGCTTAATGATCAGTCGACACGGCTAGTTTGTCAGGGAATGTTGGCAGTCAAGCAGGGGATCTTGCTAGTTGCCAGTGCTTAAGTCTGTGTTTTTTTGGTTTTTTTTTTGTCCCAAAGACTGACCGGTAAAGCTTTAGGCAAGACTGTTTAGGTTTTTATCAAAAGACGGCTGCTTAAATAAAATATTAATTATTGCATAAGTAGTGCATGAAATAAGGTTCAGGGCGAAAGACTAAGCCTTGGAGGCTAGCAACTTAAGGCGTGACAGGTACTAGACTTAACCCTTCGCCTTTCGTCCTTTGTCTGTGCTTAGAAGAACCCTGTTTAAAAGTGAATGATTAGGCTAGTGTCCCGTCTTAAATTGGTTAGCCAGAAAAACAAAGTTAGTGTATATCGAAGTACTCCTGTGTTTACCGACTAGCCATTATTGATACTTTCTTCTTGATAACGCTGACTCACCCACAAAAATAACAGCGCTGTTAATAGCATTAAGCCGGTAAAAAACCAATAGTAATCAGCTCCAGCTAATTTACTGCTGCCATCAGTATTGTGGATGAAGAAATTAACGGCACTGGTAAATAAATTACCTAAGGCTACAGACAGAAAATAAAAGGCCATCACAAAAGACTTCATGGTCGCTGGAGCTTGGGTATATGAAAACTCAAGACAAGTAATTGAAACCATGACTTCGGCAGAAGTTAACAATACATAAGCTAATAATTGCCAGATTATAGAGGGTGTTAAGCCAGCGTCTAATTGCATTTGTATAAAACTTGGGATAGCAAAAGCGACTACGGTGATGAATAAGCCCAGTTGCATTTTTCTGATGGCTGTTAAAACAAAGCAGCGATTAAGTAACGGATAAATAAAATAAGAAAATAGAGGCACTAGCAGAATAATCAGCAGGGGATTAGCTGCCTGAATTTGTGAAGGTAGTAGTTCAATACCCCAGAGCATTCTATCCATCTTTTGAGCTTGTATTATCCACGAGGAGCCGGTTTGATCAAACAAAGCCCAAAAGACGGTAAAGAAGCCATAAATAGAAGCCAGTTTGGCCAAACGTTTTAGCCCTACTTGACTGCACATTTCTTTAATAAACGTCATTCCAGCAGGTGGTTTATGGATGTAGTGATGACGCCCTAACCAGAGTAAAAAGGTTGCGAGCAACATTAATAGACCCGGAACAGCAAAAGCAATGGCCGGGCCGGAATGCTTGAGTAACCAAGGAATAATCAACATGGCGGTAAAAGCGCCCACATTAATCGCAATATAAAACCAGCTATACACTTTAGACATTAAGTGTTGATTGGTAAGGCTAAATTGATCGCCTATTTGCGCTGATACGCAGGGCTTTATACCACCAGAGCCTATGGCGATAAGGCTTTGTCCTAGCAATAAACCCATAAGCGTATTATCCAAGGCCAGAGTAAAGTGACCTAAGCAATAGATCAGCGATAACAGCAGAATGGTTCGATATTTTCCAAATAAACCATCGGCTAATAAAGCGCCGAATAAGGGCATAAAATAAACAGCGGAGACAAATAAATGAAAATAGCCTTGGGCTTCATTTTCAGACATGACTTCAAGCTGACCTGATGAATTGACTAGATATTGAGTCATATAAATCATGAGGATGGCGCGCATACCATAATAGCTGAAACGTTCAGCCGCTTCATTGCCGACGATATAGGGTATACCAGCAGGTAGTGTGCTTGATGACTCAGGATGTGATTTATAAACGCTCATGTTGTTGCCGATGTCCATTCATGTAAGCTTATTATTACTCAACTAGGATTTATACGTTAAGATTCTTTGGATGACTTAGTGTTGAGGCGGTATAATTTGCAGCCATTCTAAACATTAAGTAAATAAATCATGTCAAGCAATATCATGTCTTTGAATCACGCTAGTTTTATTGTAACTAACACAGAAGCTTCGTTAGTATTTTACCGTGATATTTTGGGCTTGCAGCAAGTTGATAGACCTGACTTAGGTTTCCCAGGAGCTTGGTTGCAACTGGGTACTCAGCAAATTCATTTATTGGAATTGGATAATCCTGATCCGACTACAGGACGACCCACTCATGGCGGCCGTGATCGACATATTGCTTTAAATGCCTTGGCTTTAGCGCCAGTACAGGAGGCTTTAACTAAAGCAGGTATCGTTTACACGATGAGTATGTCAGGACGTAGGGCAATGTTTTGTAGAGATTTTGATGGCAATACCGTAGAGTTGATTGAGTTGCCTTGATAGTTTAATCGTAGTCTTGTTCGAGAGTATGGGAAAAAATAGCGCTTAGCTCGCTGAAGATCAGTAGACTTTTTTGTCGTTGATGATTTTATTATTATGGGTAATGCTCCTGTTTTATGCAGATCACTTAATGCATATTTTTTTATTGGTGTCTATGGGATACAATCTTGACTAGTGCTGTCAGCCAGCACTCAATGTTACCCAGCAACGAGGATGCCACATGTTCAAAAAAGCAACAAATGTAGCGATAGTTCTATCCACTATTATGTCTATGGCAGTGCCAGTTATGCCTGTTTTTGCTGAAGGCACACCACGTCCCAATCAATTTTGGTGGCCAGATCAGCTGGATCTTTCTCCTCTTCGTCAGCATGCCGCCGAGTCAAATCCTTTGGGCAAAGACTTCAACTATGCCAAAGAATTCCAGAGTCTCGATCTTAATGCTGTGAGAAAAGATATTCAGGCGATTTTGACAACATCGCAGGATTGGTGGCCAGCCGACTATGGAAATTATGGGCCGTTCTTCATTCGTATGGCATGGCACGGTGCCGGTACCTATCGTATCTCTGATGGACATGGCGGTGCGAGCGGTGCGGAACAACGCTTTGAACCCCTCAATAGCTGGCCAGATAATGAGAACCTCGATAAGGCACGCCGCTTGCTGTGGCCGATTAAAAAGAAGTATGGCGAAAAGCTTTCTTGGGGCGATCTTATGGTTTTTACGGGTAATGTTGCGCTTGAATCCATGGGTTTTAAAACCTTCGGTTTCGGTGGTGGCCGTACCGATGATTGGGAACCCAATTTAGTCTATTGGGGCCCAGGTGCCAAGTTTATGTCCAGCAATCGCGACAAGAACAGTAAGCTTGATAAGCACGTAGGTGCAACTCAAATGGGTCTGATCTACGTCAATCCGGAAGGCCCGAACGGCAATCCAGATCCTCTGGCAGCAGCAAAAGACATTCGTGAAGCCTTCAATCGCATGGCAATGAATGACGAAGAGACTGTTGCACTAATCGCGGGTGGTCATACTTTCGGTAAGGCGCATGGCGCTGCTTCTCCTGCCAAATGTGTTGGCCCTGCACCCGCCGGTGAATCTATCGAACAACAGGGGATGGGCTGGGTAAATAAATGTGGTGCCGGTAAAGGTTCTGACACCATTAGCAGTGGTCTGGAAGGTGCATGGTCAGCTAACCCTATTGCTTTTACTACGCAGTATCTTGATAATCTATTTGCTTTCGACTGGGTCAAAACAAAGAGTCCTGCTGGCGCGATTCAATGGCTGCCCAAAGGTGCGGCTGCCGCGAAAATTGTTCCAGATGCACATGATCCGACTAAAAAACATCCTCTTATGATGTTTACCACCGATTTGGCACTGAAGTTCGACCCAGCCTATAGCGAGATAGCCAAGCGCTTCCATGACAATCCAGAGGAGTTCAAACTCGCTTTCGCAAAGGCATGGTTCAAGCTCACACATAGAGATATGGGGCCGTATGCACGTTATCTGGGAGCCGAGGTTCCTAAAGAGCAATTAATATGGCAAGATTCTGTTCCTGAGGTCGATTATAAATTGATTGAAGAAGCGGATATTTCCAAGCTCAAGGACAATATTCTCGTATCGGGATTGTCGGATTCTGAACTGGTTAGTACTGCCTGGGCTTCGGCTGCTTCTTTCCGTAGCACCGATAAACGTGGCGGAGCAAATGGAGCGCGTATCCGACTTGCGCCAGAGAATAATTGGACTGTCAATGACCCAGCAGAGCTTGAGAAAGTGCTGAAAACACTGGAAAGCATTCAGAATATATTCAATAGTGAGCATTCTGACGGAAAGAAGGTGTCACTGGCTGACGTTATCGTACTTGGCGGTAATGCTGCCGTTGAAGACGCTGCCAAAAAGGCAGGGTACACTGTAAAAGTTCCTTTCTCACCTGGGCGTACGGATGCCTCGCAGCAACAGACCGATGTAAACTCGTTTGCGGCTCTTGAACCCACAGCAGACGGCTTCCGAAACTACTACGCTCAAGACAACCAAAGATCTCCTGCAGAATTTCTGGTAGAGCGCGCTAGCCTGTTAACGCTTACGGTACCTGAGATGACGGTTCTTGTCGGCGGCATGCGGGCATTGGACGCCAATGAAGGCCACACTAAACTTGGTGTACTCACCAACCGACCTGGAACATTGAGCAATGATTTCTTTGTTAACCTGCTTGATATGTCCACCAAGTGGTCAAAGGCAACTTCGTCCGTGAGTATTTATGAAGGGCGTGATCGTAAAACCGACACTCTCAAATGGACAGCAACTCCAGTGGATCTGATTTTTGGATCAAACTCAGAGTTGCGTGCCGTAGCGGAAGTCTATGCATCTGATGATGCCAAGGAGAAGTTTGTGCATGACTTTGTGAAGGCATGGGTCAAGGTTATGAATCTGGATCGTTTCGACTTAAAGCAGCAATGAAAAGATGTGGGCAACCTCGCTCTAAGGAATTGTATTTGGTTTGCATAGCGTTGATCATTTAGATAGAAATGCAGGATGATAGGCGCAGTTCGGTTAACCTTATAGGTTTTGTCGGCTGCGTCTTTCGGCTACCCACTTAAGGCAGGATAGTACGAAGAGTCTATTATATCGTTCGATCGTCTAACGATGTGTGACGCAGAACGTGGGGATGTAAATTAAGGCTCTATGTGAAATACAGTGGGGCTACCAACTTAAGACGGGACAAAGCGGTCGTGTAGGTCGGGTGACGGTTTTATCGTCGCCTGAAGCGTGACGGGGGTTTATAACCCCGTTACTCAGGTTTCGAAAGCTATTCAAACATCCAAACGTTTCGGTCGGGGTTGCAAACCCCGACCGGCATGAAGCATCTGAAAAACATCAAATTCGTCATCCCGGCATGGACTGCAAAGAATCTAGGGTACATGGATGTACGTATCGAACAGTAGAGTGAGTATAACGAGACTTATCGTGATGCGACCTATTGCCATCCATGGCAACTGGTTTCCGGCAGTCCGTGCCGGAATGACGGTTCACCCACTATGATTCAAATAGAGCCTAAATTAAAGGCTTTTATTACCGTTTTGTCCCGTCTAAAGTTGGTAGCCAAGAAGTCTGATGAAATAGCGCCCTTCTGGTATGTATGCTTGCGAAATAGTCTGTATGACTATGTGTTAATGAACAGTAGGCTGTTTATTTTGATAATGCCATAACGGTAAGGCTAGCACTAATAGGCTTGCAAACCAAAGCAGCAATTGCTGATTGCTAAAAGTATAAATCAGCGCAGTACACAATCTTTCACTTAGCTTAGGATAGCTTTCAATGAAATCATGGCCAGTCATAAAAGCGCTGGTTTCACCTATTATAATTGCCGGTATCATAAACAAAAGGGCATAGGCGCAGATTCTTAAGGGCAAGCGTATAACAGCGGCTGTTATTAAGAGTGACCAACCCATGAGTTGACTGTAATGCGTTGTTTCCATGAAAGCCCCATAAATTCTATCTGTCAAAAAGGGGTACGCTTGTTCATAGTTTGAACCCTTCATAACTACGACGGTTTCAATAGCAATGACCAGTCCAGCGGTCACGGCTAAGATTAAACTAACTGATTTAAGCCATTGAGTAGGTAGGAATTGAATGCCGAATAAATCATTGATTTCTGGGGCTAAGGACAAGTTATGTCCTTTGACCCAATGACGAATCAATTTAAAACCTAATAAACCAGCCACCGGTATATAAGTAACCGGATAAGGAATACTCAAGTAGCGACCACTTAGTGCCAATCCTTGTGATCGATATAAAGCAATGGCAACGAAGGCGAGCATTAAATAATGTATCCAAATCCCTGTTTTGGTACTGATTTGATGTCTTAACATGGACAAGGTGTGTTGAAGTATTAATGTCGCTAATAACACACTTAAGCCACTGATTAACAGTGCATGTAGTCGTTCTATTGGATTGTAACTGGTATACCAATGACCACAGATCTGACTAACCAATAAGGCGCTGAGTAGTTGGGTAAAACCCAAAAAAATGACCAAGCGCAAGGGTGTAAGTAATACTAGATTTTTAACTTGTGAACCTATGAGCAGCAAGCTTAGCAAGCCTGCATAGAGCAGTTGTTGCGGCCAACGAGAGTTTTCTGTTACAGCGCCAGTTAAGGGAAATACTCGCTGACGGTCTGCTGAATAGAGTCCCCAATTAGCGCCCACTACTCCTTCAAGTTTGCTTTTCCAGGGCTGATTAAAGGCTTCAACAATGTTGTAGTCAAAATGGTTGTTATTGGCTAATTGAACTAGTGAACGTACAAACTTAGCTTCATTGACCACACTAGGTACTGCCCAGCCACGTTGACGACCGGCGCTAGGCCAGCCAGATTCACCAATTAATATTGGCTTATCAGCATAGGTTTGACGGATTCGTTGATAATTTTTGTCGACGTGCAAGGCCGTAGCGTCTATGTTTAGAGGTTCATCTTCCCAGTAGGGCAGTATATGTACAGTGAAAAAATCAACTTCTTTTGCAATTTCGGGATAGCGTAAATAAAAAGACCAGACATCAGCATAAGATACCGGTTGCTTAACAGCCTGTTTAACTTGACGTATATAAGCCAATAATTGTTCGGGCTTTAATTCACCTCGGAGCAGCACTTCATTGCCAACAATAACGCGCTTAATCACATCAGGATATTCATTGGCATCTTTAATGAGTTGTGCTATTTCAGCCTGATTGGTTTTATCGGTACTACCTATCCAAGCACCTTGTATCATAGTCAAGCCATACTTACGAGCAAGGGCAGGGACGTTTTGCATACCGTCTAAACTGGCGTATGTGCGTATAGTGTGCGTTTGGTCAGCTAGCAGGTGTAAATCCGCATCGATTTGTTCAGTGCTTGGATATACTTTGGTTAATGGACTTTGGCCTTCACGGAACGGTGCAAAAGAAACACTGCTGATTTTGCCGTCAGGCACATCAATACCTACGGTCTGAGGTAGATTACTTAACCATGCTAATAGGCCATTAACCGTTATGATAAGTAAAAAAAACAATAGTAGTCGAGTTGTTTTCATGAAAAACGGGCAATAGGGCAGTTAAATAATGTAGCTATCATAACGTATTAAGCGGATTTTATGTTACACGGTCGACGCTTGTTATTAAAATTCAGCTACACATTTAAATAGCATAAAGGTAGACTCACCATCACTTTGAATTAAATTCACCGAAACTTATATCGTTATGACTGCAACAAGCTTATTTGATGAAAACTGTACTCAATGTCCACGTCTGCATCAGTTTTTAGTTGAAGTTAAAGCGACTTACCCCGATTACTATGCGCGTCCAGTTGCGCCTTTTGGTGATGAGCATCCGCAATTACTAATTGTAGGCTTAGCGCCAGGTATGCATGGGGCTAATGCAACGGGGCGACCTTTTACAGGTGATTATGCTGGATTGCTACTATATGAAGCGCTTTATGAATTCGGATATAGTAATCAAGATAAGTCTGAATCCTTGTCGGATGGTTTGATGCTAAAGCGTTGCCGTATTACTAATGCGGTTAAATGTCTGCCGCCTCAAAATAAACCCATAGGCTCAGAAATAACACAGTGCAATACTTTTTTGGCCGCAGAATTGAAAACCTTGGCTGAAAAAGTGGTTGTTTTGGCGTTAGGTACAGTGGCTCATCAGGCGGTGTTAAAAGCTTATGGTTTAAAATTGAGTAGTGCCAAATTTGCCCATAATGCAAAGCATGCCTTACCAGGTGGACGCACACTGATCGATTCTTATCATACCAGTCGCTATAACATTCAAACTAAGCTTTTGACTAAGAATATGTTTTTTAATGTTTTTCGAAGTATTGATGAATTATTGAAAAAATAATTTCAAAATTAATAAAGACACGCTGAGTTTTAGCTGATATTATCTAGTCAACTTGAAAAGCAGCATAACTAAGAGACTAATTTAAGCTTGCGCTTTAAATATAAGTTAATAGCTTTAAGGGACTGAATCTAGGTGTTACTTAAGTCTGCCGATTTAGTCTATGATGACATCATAAAGTTATTCAACTGAAAATCGTACTCGTTCTTTAATGCTAGATATTGGCAATTACACAAATAGTCATGATAAAAATTATTAAAAACTTATACAACTATCGCGAACTGATTGCAGCCCTCGTTTGGAAAAATATTGTTATACGTTACAAGCAATCTTATTTAGGTATTTTGTGGGCGGTATTAAAACCCATCATGTTGATGCTGATATTTACTTTGGTGAGAAGTTTTGTGGGTATTGATACCGGTAATATTCCTTATCCGATACTCACTTTTGCAGCTTTGTTGCCTTGGGTGTTTTTTCAAGAGTCTGCATCGGAAGGTGTGAGTAGTGTGACCTCTAATGCGCCTTTAATTAAAAAAATATACTTTCCTCGCGAAGTTTTTCCTATTACCGCGATGGTGACAAAAATAGTGGAGTTAGCGATCAGTTTTGGCATTTTAGGTGGCATGATGGTTTATTACAAAATGATGCCTACTATTTACGGTTTGTGGGTTCCAGTCGTTATTTTCTATACGATGATGGTTGCTTTAGGCATTAGCTTTTTTGGTGCAGCGATTAATGTTTATTACCGAGATATGTCTCAGGCTTTGCCAGTGGTGTTATCGTTATTAATGTATGGATCACCCGTTATGTATCCATTGAGTTTGGTACATCAAAAACTGATCGTAGAGCAGGCGGCAGGACATTGGTCTAATGATTTATATACGCTTTATACACTCAACCCTTTGGCAGGAATTATAGACAGTTTTCAACGCGTCATGCTTAAGGGCTTAGCCCCAGATTTTGAAGCGCTTTATCCCGGCGTGGTTTTAACGTTAGTCATATTGCCATTGAGTTATGTGTTTTTTAAACGCGCGGAAAATTGGTTTGCAGATGTTATTTGAAGCTCTACGTCATTTTAAATTGTTACCTAAATTTACGGTTAAACACTGTTATGCCTATTATTGAAGTTAATCATGTAACCAAAGAATACCAGTTGGGTCATATTACCAGTCTTAAAGAAAATGTAGTCAATTCTTATAGGCGCATGACTGGTAAGCCCCTCCATAAAAGAGAAGAGTTTAAAGCCTTAGACGATGTCAGTTTTAGCATAGAGCAGGGTGAAGTGGTTGGTATCATTGGTCATAATGGCGCGGGTAAAAGTACTTTACTTAAACATTTGGCCAATATATCAAAACCGACCAAAGGAAACGTTATTGTACGTGGCAGCGTAGCTCCGCTGATAGAAGTTGGGGCGGGTGTAAACCCAGAATTAACGGGTCGAGAAAACATCTATTTGAATGGAGCTATTTTAGGTATCCCTAAAAAAATCATTCAACAAAAACTGGATGAGATAATTGAGTTCTCTGAGTTAGAACAGTTTATAGATACACCGGTAAAGCGTTATAGTTCGGGTATGACCGTTAAGCTAGGCTTTTCGATTGCCACTAGTTTGGATGCGGATATATTAATTGTTGATGAAGTGTTGGCTGTGGGGGATTTAGCTTTTCAGCGTAAGTGTTTTGATCGTATGGAAGATATGATTAAGCGACAAGGGAAGACAGTTTTACTGGTGAGTCATAATATACGACAGATTCAACGCTTGTGTAACCGAGTCATCTTGCTTGATCATGGACGGATTAATATGGAAGGTGAACCTCAAGTTGTTTGTGACAGTTTCTATGAACAGAGTGATAGAAAAATAAGAGCTAATATTGATCACACCAAGACTCATACTATAGCTAGTGGGGAAGTTGAACTGGTGGAGCTATATTTTTTGGATCATGCGAAACGAAAAGTAGATAGTCTTTCGTATAATGAAAATTGTTCAATTCACTTTAAAATAAATGTGCTTGAGGAATTAGAGGGCGTGACTTTTGGTTTTGGCTTTCATACCACAGATTTCTTATACTTAACCACTCATAACAGCGAAGAACAGCTCAATATCAATCGTCTACCTGCCGGAGATCATGAGATTGTTTGCAAAGTCAATCGATTGCCACTTCTTCCAGGGATATATTTAGTTCGCTTTGGTATAACTAGCGGAAAAGCTGCGGCGGGTGTTTTTTATGGTGAAAGTCTAGCGCATTTTCAGGTGATTGGCGACATACCAATTACTGTACGTGATGGGTTTTTTGCATTGGAAGCAAATTGGATGCAGCTTGGTGTATAAGTGATAAAAACACTTATTATTGTAAAGTAGAAAGCTACGATTAAAACGATCAAACTTATGCAAAAAAAGCCAATAATATCAAGAATAATAGAGGGTGCTAAAAATTGCGATCCTGATCCGATCAGGTCAGGGTATCTCGAACAAAAAAATAAACATAATAAGATGATTGTTTTTAGTCTGAGTCAGCCATTAGTAACTGTAATCATGCCTGTTTATAACGGGGCAAGATATGTCTCAGAAGCCATTGAAAGCATTTTATTTCAAACATACCAAAATTTTGAGTTGATTATAGTCAATGATGGTTCTAATGATGATAGCAAAGCAGTAATAACTCCTTATCTAAAAGATCTTAGAATTCGTTATTTCGAACAATGCAATGCCGGGGTTGCTGCTGCCAGAAATGTTGCAATTAAAGAATCACAAGGTGAATTTATTGGTTTTCTTGATCAAGATGATTTCTGGCTACCAGAAAAACTTGAAACCCAGCTTCAGTACTTTAATAAGCATCAAGATATTTCTTTGATCTATACGGATTATATTATTCTTAGTCAACTAGAAAACAGTAGATGCTTTCAAAGTGATATAGCTTCATTTGATCCTAGTCTAAGTGATCTTAAGTCTATTTTTATTCGTAATAGAATTGGTGTGTTAACGGCGCTTGTTAAAAAACAATGCATAATCGATTCAGGTTTGTTAGATACAGAATTACAAGGCACTGATGATTATGAGCTTTGGTTAAGACTTGCTCTGGACTAT
>CAIVGC010000255.1 GCA_903905335.1 uncultured Methylococcaceae bacterium | reverse complement strand
CCTCGAAAAAAATCCTCTTCCAGAAGCCTGCTGAATTTCCATAAAAGGATAAAAAAACATTGTTTTTAAATAAATTTTTTCTTAACTTAATGGCAGTGACGCTCTGCGTGGGAATGCCGCCGGTGACGCTCTGCGTCACGCATCGCTGGAGCGATGCAGAATACGTTAGCCCAAGCGGGACGGGGTTTGCAACCCCGCCCCTAACGTTTAAAGTTTCGAAAGTTATTGAGGCATCCAAACGTTCCAGTCGGGGTTATAAACCCCGACTGGCATCGGCAGTGCTTGAAAAATTTGAACTCATCAAAGATGGTCGCCCCACTTTCGGTTGTCATTTGTTATTTTCAAAAAACGACGTATTGCTCACTACTATTGAAGCCGGTCGTTTTGCTACGCAAACTGTAATCAAAGACAGCATCACCAGCAAGGAGTCATTAATTGAACAAGTTACGCGGATTATGGATTTCATTCATAAACACACAAACAAAGCGTATATTATTACCGGCAATCCAAGACGTGAAGAACGCTGGGATTATCCTATGGATGCCATTCGCGAGATCGTTATTAATATGATCGTCCATCGTGATTATCGCAGCGCCAATGATTCAACCATTAAGATTTTTGATGAACGTATCGAATTCTTTAATCCGGGCACTTTACTAGAAGACTTGACCGTTGAAAAAATTAAATCAGGCAACTACAAATCTCATCTGCGTAATAAACAAATTGCCTCAATTTTTAAAGAACTTAATTTGATAGAAAAATATGGCAGTGGCGTGCGCATGGCCATTGAAACCTTTGTAGCTTATGGATTGCCTGAACCTATGTACGAAGTAACACAGGGTGGTGTAGCAGTAACAGTTTTTAAAGTAGCCTTTAGCAAAGAAAAAGAGAGTTTCTCTAAATTAAAAAATGAGGGAGTAAATGAGGGAGTAAATTCTTTGCTTGCCATCATAAAACACTATCCTGGCTTACGAGTTCCATCGCTTGCAGAGAAAGTACGACCTCAAGCAAAAATATTGAACGCTGGCTCAAGCAACTTAAAGAAACTAAACACATTGAATTTAGAGGCTCCTCAAAAACCAGAGGTTATTTTCCATCGACTAAGGTAGAGCTATCAGAATAATGCAAATAGTTTACATCACCCTCCATACCAACTAGATTCTGGCAATCTAATCCCCTCAGGAATTGCGGTTAATGATATAATGACTAACTTATTTAAGTTAGATGTGGTTTTAGTTTAGCCTTTCTAATCACAAACCCAAACAAAGTAAAAAACCACAAAAAATCCGTCATCCCGGCATGGATTCACGTCAGGCTATCCTGCCTGACGCCCTTCGGGTAAATGCAAATCTGTTCCAGACAGATTTGTGCCGGGATCCAGACCACAGGGATGTACAGCTCGACATAACAAAGATGTACTCACGGAATAGCGGTATTTTGATATTGCCATCCATGGCAACTGGATCCCGGCAATCCCTGCCGGGATGACGGTTGTTGGGGTAAAGGCTAAAGTTTTAAATTTGGCTTGTGCATTAAATTAAGGCTTTCACTTTGATTAACGATTTGTGATCAACAAAATCACAAACCCAAACAAACTAAAAACCACGAAAGTATCGTCATCCCGGCATGGACTGCCGGGAACCAGACCACAGGGATGTATGAATCGACAAAAAGGTATTACAGGAATTTAACAGTGCCCTCCATAGCAACTAAACTCCAGCATTCCCTACTGGGATGACGATTAATTATATAAAGACTAAAAGGCTCTATGTGAATCGTAGTGGGT
>CAIVGC010000254.1 GCA_903905335.1 uncultured Methylococcaceae bacterium | reverse complement strand
TCTGAAAAACTGATGGTAAATCAGAAAATGAGTCGTTTATTGCGCAACTGAAAGAGTTTTCAAAAAAATATTTCCTGATTTTGAGCTGGTTTTTTTGAAAACTGGCTTTTTCGTTCAGGCACTATCTAAATCATTTTCATGGGCTTTGTATTTGACTTCAACAATGCCAATAGCATCACCGTTGGTCATGACCAAATCATATTCTTCCTGCATTTGACCACTATGACTGCCCATATTGGTGAATATATCGTCAAAATGCACAGAGCCTAAGTGATTATCCTTTAGCAAACTGTTAAAGAAAAACTCTTCAGCGACATCACCTTGGTTTTTGCCTAAGTTACCGTATAACTCACCGAGCTTATCCAGCTTACGAGTACTTTCTTGTTGAGCAATAGCCAAGCTTGCAACTAGCTCTTCTGTGCGTTTCATTTGCTCATCTGTCGCCTTTTGGGCAATAGCATTGAGCTTCATTTGCTCATCTGTCGCCTTTTGAGCTACTGCCAAACTTGCCACCAGCGCTTTTAATTCATCATCAGTCATGTTCTTGTCCTCACCATCAATGCGGATTATTCTAACATAGCAACATCAGACATAGACATAGACAAAATAGTAAGCACCAAATCTAAGTCACGGCTAAAGCCAGCCTTTCAACATCAGACAAGCACAAACATTTAACATAACAGCCATTATCGGAAGAGTAGCTTGATGTGAAATAAAATAATAGCATGGCGATCGGGTGGAGATTGAACCGCCGTACGGCCGCACACAGTCTCCTTAAATTTTAAATATAAAAAAACCCCCACCGGATCACTCCAATGAAGGTTAGATAATTTTGCTAACTAAAACCGATTTATAATACAGTCAAATGATCGCTATTTTCGGTATGCACTAAATCACCGCTACGTTGTAGCACAAAATAACCACGCCTTAAGGCTTCCTTTTTAGCCGTGTCATTGATGTGGAATGAAGCAATAGCGCCATATTGTTTGTAGTCTTTAAACCATGGAAACAGCTTTTTAAAGTTTTTCATCTTCCGATCTAGCTTATCTAAATCATTTTCATGGGCTTTGTATTTGACTTCAACAATGCCAATAGCATCATCGCTGTCCATAATAATACTGTAATGCTCTTCTATGCCTCTACTTCTTTTAAGTCCCATTCTGCTAACGCCATCAAAAAAAATAGAACCTAACCGCATATTTTTTATCATGTACTCAAAAAAGAACTCTTCAGCAATTTCTTTATCAGTTGGCATCATATTTTCTTCAAAGATTTTTAATGCTTCAACTGTTCTCTTGTGAAGTAAAGACTGCTTCATTTCATCATCAGTCATGTTTCTCTTCCTCTGAATTAATGCCAAATACAGTACAACTGCATTTCTAAACAATTTTTGATAAGTACATAAACATCAAAAAAATGGCGATACCAATAACTAACATTGCAAAAATAGCCATCGTAATTATCTTATTTCTTTTGTTTTGTTTTGTAATTTACAATAAAACGGAGATTAACGCCTAATTACATAGCCGCACGATGCTGGTAAACAATCGGCACCGGCAATTCTTTGTGCTGACTATTCAATAAATTTACCCATTCATCTGTAATTGTGCAAAGTTGCTTAAATACATCTACTTCATTATCACCATGGCAACAATATTCAATTAAGCCTAAAGCTGAGCCTAAATAACACCCATCCTCTTCAGACCACTCCACTATTTTCAAGTATCTATCACTATCTTTCATGAAGTTAAACCTCTCCTAGCTTTTGTTTGACTAACTTTTCTTGATACGGTTTTGCATCATCACCTAAACCACCTAAAATGGTAATACGAGCACCACTAGGATGTTCATAATTCCGATGACTCCCTTTGCCACCACGATTAACGAAGCCTGCTTTTTCTAAATTATTTAATAATTCTCTAATTTTTAGTGGCATTTTATTAAATTAAACTTAATTGATTTTTATTAAATTCATTTGTTACACGTTGCGCTTCATCTAAGTTTTTGTTATCAACAGTCATGTTGTTCTTCCCTACAGTCAATGCTGATGATTTTAGCATAGCAAAGCTACTCGCCTATACAAATTATCAGAAACCAAAAACCCCCACCAGTTCTCACCATTGAGGGTTATTGTTTCGATAGATCAAATCAAACCAAGCTTAATTAAAAACCAACTCACTACCCAGCGCATCATTCAAGGCTTTGGCATAAGCTATTCTGGCAGTTTGCAGAACGGCTACTTGGGCTTGAAGTCTGGCTAATTCTTGGTCAACGAATTGGATGCTGGTTAATTGGGCTATCGCTTCTTCAGATAATGATTCGGTGTCGTAATCTTTGTCGTCAATCTTAATAATTGGCATGTTGTTTCCTGTGTATTGTAAAAGTAAAAAAGGGATATGGGGATGAGTGAACTGTAATCAAGACTGATGCCAGTTTTCCTTACGCTTGACAGTAAAAAACCCCAGCGCCTTGTGAGCGATGAGGTTCAGTTTGTACCTAGACCCTCGTGAGGTCTGGGCTCAGTCGTTACCTATTGGCGGATTGCTAGCGCGAATCCGCCTTACGGGTTACGGGTTACGGGTTACGGGTTGATCTGCCGTAAGGCCGTTGGATAAAGGAACGGAATATTCATATAAAGTTTCAGGTGCAATATCAATATCGCCTGGCCAAATTACCGTGCCGTAATCAATATGAGCCAACGAAAAAAAGCTCGGATTTTCCAAGCGACGAAAAACTGGATAGTGCAAATAAGGACGCATATCAAAACAACGCCGCTCTCCACTATTAAAGGTCAAAAGCAGATTAAAATCTTGAACAGCCTCAACAGAACTAACTGCAATCATCTTATTCCTCAACGCAATGGATCAATTGGAAATACTGGTTGACCGCTCACAGCCAGAGACCAATCAGCCATTAACTCATCTTCGTGAATAGCAATCCACGCCTGAACCATACGTAACTTTTTAGGTGGAATATCACCTTCTAAAAGATTTCCATCAGGAATAGATATTACGGCCTGCGCACCTTGATACTCAATATGCAAATGTGGCAAATGTGGCAAATGATGTTGCTGAATATCCATAAACAGCATTCGAATAATTATTCCATAAAACATACTAATTGTTGACATGTAAATCCTCTCTGAATTGTATGAATATTTTAGTCTTAACATAACAGTCATTATCGGAAGAGTAGCTTGATGGGAAATAAAATAATAGCATGGCGTAGGGCGGATTCGCGACAGCAATCCGCCGCATCTCGCAAGCTTGAAAACCATCAAACAAAAAAAACCCTCACGAGGAAAATCTAGGTGAGGGTTAGTTTATCGCTCCGTTTGTGGTGGATTGTCGCTATCTCTCCGAATCCACCCTACGCGGTTCCGTACATTGAACCGCCGTACGGCCCTTTATTTGTTACGGGCTTAGTGAGCAGAAAGATCGTGATAAAAACTAGGATTGTCCTGAATAGTCGCCAACACCTTAGCAGCAAGACCCGTTGGATTACGACGCTTATTTTCCCAGCTCTTTATCGTATCTACACTAGTCCCTAAAGCATCAGCCAATTCTTGCTGAGATACTTCTAGCTTAAGTCGAATGGCTTTCACATTAGCAACATCATACCGAGTCACTCGCGCTGCTTGTTTCTTACTCTGTTTAATATCAACCGCCTCTTCTAGCGAGGCTTTTAATTCATTAAATATACTCATATTAAATCTCCCCTTTAAGCAACTTAACTAACTTCTTCAACTCAGATTTCTCTGAATTACTTGGGTTATCTTTAGCATTCTTAGGATAAGCCAGGACTAAATAAATAATTTCGGCTGTCGCTAAAAAATAGATGACGCGAGCACCTCCACTTTTTCCTTGACCATCCGTAGCCATTCTGACTTTTCTCAACCCACCAGTACCTTGAATGAGATCACCTTTTTCTGGTTGCGCAATAAGCTCAACTTGCAGATCTTTCAACTCATCGTCGGTGGCTATCAGTTTAATTTGTTTAGAAAAAACAGATGTTTCAATAAATTCAATAGCGTGACTCACTGACTTAGCAACTCCAGATAATGATATGTGTACATAGTACACTCTTGCGCCACCAGCCGCAAGACGTAAATCATTAATGAACAAGACAAGCACAAACATTTAACATAACAGCCATTATGGGAAGAGTAGCTTGATGGGAAATAAAATAAGGCTCTATGTGAATCGTAGTGGGTAAAAAATTTGTCAACAAGTATATATTTTAAATATAGCGAATTGAAGAGCATGAAAATGTAAAAAATGTCGTATAAATATCTTAAATTACGACTTTTTAATTACTCCATTTTAAAAC
>CAIVGC010000253.1 GCA_903905335.1 uncultured Methylococcaceae bacterium | reverse complement strand
TGCAGTTTATGCGTGTAATCGGCAAATAACACCAAGGCAGCTAGGCCAGCAGAACCAATGGCATAACCTTTGGTGACCGCTTTAGTCGTGTTGCCTACCGCATCCAATGGATCGGTTACATCACGAACTTCTTTTGGTAAGCCTGCCATTTCAGCAATGCCACCAGCATTGTCGGTAATCGGACCATAGGCATCTAGGGCTACTACAATACCGGCCATACTCAGCATCGATGTCGCAGCAATTGCTACGCCATATAAGCCACCTAAATGATGAGATACGAAAATAGCCAAACATACGGAAAGTACAGGCCAAGCCGTTGATTTCATCGAGATGCCGATACCAGCAATAATATTGGTCGCGTGGCCAGTCGTTGAAGCCTGCGCAATATGTTTCACTGGTGCGTAATCAGTACCCGTGTAGTACTCGGTAATCCATACTAAAGCTGCAGTAAGCACTAAACCTACAGCACATGCACCAAATAACTGGTTGGCTGAGATGGTAAGGTCGCCTGCAACTAGACCATCTGGGAACATTCTCATTGTGACAAAGTAGAATGCCACTAATGAAAGCGTTCCTGCAACGGCTAACCCTTTATACAAGGCAGGCATTACGTTTTTCATGCCGGGTGTCGCCTTTACAAAGAAGCAACCGATAATGGAAGCTACGATAGACACCGCGGCTAACATCAATGGATAGTACATACTATTCGGGCCAGCATTGCTGATCAGCAGGCTACCTAAAACCATGGTGGCAATCAAAGTCACAGCATAGGTTTCAAATAAATCCGCAGCCATGCCCGCACAGTCCCCTACGTTATCACCAACATTATCGGCAATCACGGCTGGGTTTCGTGGATCATCTTCTGGAATACCAGCTTCAACCTTACCGACTAAGTCTGCGCCAACGTCTGCACCCTTAGTGAATATTCCGCCGCCAAGACGTGCGAAGATTGAAATCAGTGAAGAGCCGAAAGCCAAGCCAATAAGTGGGTTCAAGTCAGTGGCTGCTGGGCCGCCTAAGAAGGCATAAAAACCTGCAACGCCTAATAACCCAAGTCCAACGACTAACATGCCAGTAATAGCACCACCTTTAAATGCAACGTCAAGCGCCGGCCCTATGCCTTTGGTGGCGGCTTGCGCGGTACGTACATTGGCTTTTACTGAAACATTCATACCAATAAAGCCACAAGCACCAGATAACACTGCTCCGATTACAAAGCCTATGGCGGTAGTAATATTTAGAAATAGACCGATAAGGATGGCGAGAATGACGCCGACGATGGTGATGGTTTTGTATTGGCGAGCTAAATAGGCCGCTGCCCCTTGTTGAATTGCGCTCGCGATTTCCTGCATACGTGCATTACCTGCTGGTAAGCCTGTAATCCATTTACTCATTACCGCACCATACAAGACCGCTAAAACAGCAGCTCCGATGGCAATCATTAATTCGACTGACATGACTTCTCCCTATCTCAATTTTTATAAATTACGCCACGTAAGTGGTTGTCGTAAAACGTTAAAATAAAACTAGTGCGAATTGAACTCAAGTGCTAAACATGTATTGCTAAATAGTAAGTGCGATAGCTGATCAATCTAAGTGATGCAAAACTCCTCAGTTAAAATACTATTGGTGAGTGCCATTACGAGTTGAGCTGAACTTGTAAATAATTTGTAACGACGGCTCATTATTGCACTATTAGGAAGGCCTAACAACTGTTTATACTAAAGCCTAAAAATCATGAGCTGGCGTTGACTTTAGTAAGCCCTCGTTGAGTGCAACTTGCAACGTTAAGCTCACATTGGAGGCTTATCTGCTTTTTTTGCTAGCTTGCTTAGGATGTCGCCTAATGGGCTACCAGCTAGCTTTTTAGCTAAGAGCTGTAGATTAAGTCCAGCTTTAGAACTTATTTTTTTTATGACTTTCGGCTTGGCTTGTGGACTAGATTTCACTTGCACTTTGACCCGAATTGAAGTAACTTCACACCCTAGCTTTTCTAGCTTAATCAATAGGCTAGGCATAAAAAGTTTTATTTTTGCTGCCACTACATTGTTGTTCGCAAATATGGTGAATTGTTGATTTTTAATGGAGGCGGCATGACTTAGCTGCGCTAAGTTATCGGGAGCAATCTCCACCCAAATTTTTTGAGCAGCTTGCGCTTCTTTCGCGTGTGCATCCAGTGCAGTAAGCCCCGGATTATTTAGTAAAGCGTTAAAGCGAAGCATATTTCGCGTATGTTACTAAGATGGTGGTGTTTAGGAATGGTATGAATATCATTTTTGTCTCAAATAAAATGGCGAAAGCCAAAACCTTATCAGTGCTGCAAGTGAGCATGATTGTGCTCGCCCTGACTTTAGTGCCACTTTTCATCGGTTTGATGATGATTGTGCCACAGGAAGCGCCAGCGCAACAAGGGGGAAAAACATTGATGCTAGCGCAAATTAAAAATGCTTTCACTAATCGGCAAAAACATCTTGATGCCTATGCCATTCAATTAGGTGAAATGCAGGCTCGTATTATGTTGTTAGATG
>CAIVGC010000252.1 GCA_903905335.1 uncultured Methylococcaceae bacterium | reverse complement strand
TGCCACTTCGGGGCAATGTATTTCACCAGCCGCCATTAAGCCGAGTAGCGCCCAAGAGGTCTGGAATGCCGTACTAAAGTGGTAGCTGCCACTTAGCTTTTTGTCGTGATAGCTGTAGTTGTCTTCGCCCCAGCCACCATCTTCACGCTGCATAGTCTTTAGCCAGTTAACAGCTTTGGTATACATAGGGTCATTTTTAGGTAGATCTGTTTGCTCTAAGCCCAATAGTGTCGACCAAGTACCATAAATGTAGTTGGTGCCCCAGCGACCGAACCAAGAGCCATCGGCTTCTTGTTCGTCTCTTAAGTATTGAATTGTGCGTTCTAATGCTGGCTTATATTCATCGTGATTTTGAGCGACTTTTGCCATTAACATAGCGCAGCGAGCACTTACATCAGAGGTAGGAGGGTCTAGCAATGCACCGTGATCAGCAAAAGGAATTTCGTCTAAATAATAATGTGTATTATCGACATCGAAGGCTCCGTAGCCGCCGTTCTTCGATTGCATACCTACAATCCAACGCGTCGCTCGGTGTATTGATTCATCTAAGTCTGGCAAATTTGAGTCAGCCATGGCAAAAGCAACGACCGCTGTGTCATCTACATCAGGATAATAGGGGTTTTCAAATTGAAAAGCCCAGCCGCCGCCTTCTAAATTAGGTTTAGAAATACGCCAGTCACCAGGTTCATCGGATAATTGTTTGCTTTTAAGCCAGTCATAAGCGCGAGTTAGGGCTGATTGGCTAGTTGGGATTTGATTTTTATCCGCTTCTTGCAAAGCTAATGCAGCAAGTGCCGTATCCCATACCGGTGATAAACAAGGTTGGCAGTAAGCATCATGCTCATTGATAACTAATAACTTATCTATCGCTTTTCGGCCAATTGCAATGTGCTCTTTATCTTCAGGTGTTTCTAAGAGTAATAACGCCTCATAGGCGGCCATCATAGCGGGGCAGATTCCACCTAAGCCATCTTCACCATTTAGGCGTTCAATAATCCATTCTTTTGCTTTTGTAATAGCAAGTTCGTGAGCTTTTTTGGGGATTACTGGTCTTGTAGTGCGACCTAAATAATCCAAGCCTAAAAAGATTTTATTCAGTAAGGTGCGTTCTGGAAAATAATGCTGCTCTTCATCTGGGTGGGTAACAAAAAGTTCCAGTATGCTAACGTTGGTTGGATTCTTAGCGGTCGCTTTTAGTGTGCACAGTATAAACAAGGGCACCATTACGGTTCTAGACCAATAGGCAACTTTGTCTAAATGAAACGGAAACCAACTGGGGAATAACATAATCTCCACAGGAATATAAGGAACGCCACGCCAAGGTAATTGCTTGAATTTTGCAAGTTCTATGCGAGTAAATACATTGGCTTTTGCTGCTCCACCTTGACTAAGTATGAAATTTTTTAACATTGTCATGTGCTTAGCTTCAGGCAGGTCGCCAGAAAATTTTAAGGCGTAATAAACCTTAATGCTGCAACTTAGATCGCCCGGCCCACCTGTAAAAAGAGGATAGCTACCATCTGCAGATTGCCTAGGCCTTAAATAGTTAGCTATTTTTGCCTGTAGTTGCTCATCAATTTCACCCAAATAATGCATCATTAAGATGTATTCAGAGGGTATAGTGCAATCTGCTTCGAGTTCGAATACCCAGTAGCCGTCTTTGTCTTGTTTGCTTAATAAATTATCTTGAGCTCTGCTGATCGCTTTATTGATGTCGTAGGATTTAGAATAAATAGCCGTAGAAGAACTGCTTGTATTTCCAGTTGACGTTCTTGTATTTGCATCAGTAAACATAGCGGCGTCCTTAAAGGTCAAGGTTAGCTTTTGAGGAATTAACTGAATAGCTCCAGTTTGGAGCTTTTAGCTCTCTACTACTTAAGTTAAATAGTAGGGATAATAATGTATTGTTACGGCCTATTAGTCGTGTAGACAGTATGGTGGCTTTAACACTATTGCGAGTTATTTTGACTTGATTAGCATGAGTAAAATCAAGATTTTGCTTGATTTTTTTTAATGTTAAAACTGCCATGCCAAGAGCCCATAAACAAAAGTTACGGATGCCTGTTTCATGAGCGGGTATTTTTTGTGTGTAGAGTAAGGCATTGTGCAAATGTTCATGTGCAATACTGATTAGGTGAGTTAAGCCCTCTCTAAATTGTTCGTTATTGGTTTCGGTACTTAAGGTATTAAGATCAAAGCCAGTTTCGTTAAAAATATCTTGGGGTAACCAGCAAACGCCACGCTGAGCATCATCCCAAATATCTTTTAAGATATTGGTCATTTGCAAGCCTTGTCCAAATGAAACCGATAGGGTTAATAATTCATCTTTATGCACAGCAATTTCGGGGGAATAATGGCAAAATAATTTCGCTAACATTTCGCCTACACAACCTGCGACGTAGTAACAATATTTATCTAAATCGGCTAGTGTTTCTAAACCACCATGTAAGTCTTTAGCTTGAAATATAGGCATACCTTCTGCCATTGTTTCAACGCAGCGAGCTAAGGCTTCTATTTGATTAGGGTCAAAACTATGTGTAATTTGTATCACTCTAGGTAGTACATGAATGAGCGTGTGTTCTGCAGGTATAGTTTGATCAGAGAGTAGGGGGGCAAGATCGATCGCAAAGGGTTCTGCGTTAACACCTGTTTTAACTACGTCAATAAATTCTGAGCAAAAATGCTTTTTTTGCAATACCGACAATGAAACTTCGTCTTCAATAGTATCAACTATCCGACATAGCAGATAAGCGTTGGCGACTACACTGTAAAGTTTGGCGGGTAGCTG
>CAIVGC010000251.1 GCA_903905335.1 uncultured Methylococcaceae bacterium | reverse complement strand
CTCAAACTCTATTGGCAGATCGGCAATGATATTTTGCAACGTCAACAGCAACAAGGCTGGGGCAGTAAAGTTATTGACCAACTGGCTAAGGATTTGCGGGTTGCCTTTCCTGAACTGAAAGGTTTTTCAGCGCGTAATCTGAAATACATGCGAGCATTTGCTGAAGCTTGGCGCGAACCTGAATTTGTGCAACAGCCTGTTGCACAATTGCCTTGGGGGCATCATTTGGTTTTGCTAACTAAGAAATAGGGGACGTACCACGTTTATATTTTTTAGTTCGTGGCATTTTTTTTATGCCTGCCATCGTATTACTTCAGGTGGTAGCAAGTAGCCTCGATGAAACGCAGAGGAATCGAGGAATTAGATTCGATTATTTTTTATTCCACTCCGTTGCATCGCAAAAATCTCTTATAATTGAGTCAGATAGTGTTATAAGATTGAGAACATAAGTAAACAGATAAAATAGTTCTCTGTTTTGATAGGTATTAAGCTATCGAGAGATTGAGTAGGGTTGATATTAGTGTGTATAAGCTTACAAGATAGGGTGGGATGATGAATACTCAACAATTAGTGCAGGAGTTTGAAGTTTTAGCGCCGGAACTACAAAAGCAGGTTTTCGATTTTGTGGCCTTTTTAAGAAAACAGCAGTTGAAGCAGCAATTATCAAAAAGAAGCGTGGGTGAGTATCAAAATAAAATTCATATTGCCGATGATTTTGATGCCCCATTAGCTGATGAATTCTGGTTGGGACAGCCGTGAACTTACTGTTGGATACACATGTATTTTTATGGTTAAGACACGCCCCTCATAAAATTCCCCAGCACATTATGGCTCTTTATGAAGACATGCACTGTGATGTATTTTTGAGTATGGCTAGTATTTGGGAAATGCAGATTAAAAATCAATTGGGAAAATTGACCCTTGATTTACCGCTTAATGAGTTGATTGAACAGCAATGCTTGGATAATGGTTTACAAATTTTAGGGATTGAATCAGCGCATATATATGCGCTGAAAAACTTACCCACTCATCATAATGATCCTTTTGACCGCTTGATATTAGTTCAAGCTCAATTAGAAAATATGAAGTTAGCAAGTGCAGATAGTGTTTTTAAACATTATGCAGTTGACTGTATTTGGTAAAAGCAAGTAAAGTCCGTAAGTCGTAGGGTGGTTGCGCGACAGAAAACCGCCTCACACCCGTAAGCTTGAAAACAATCGAACAAAAAAACCTCACGATGGAGCATCCAAGTGAGGGTTAGTTTATCGCAGCGTATTTGGTGGATTGCTAGCGCGAATATTGTGTACAGATTAAACCGCCGTACGGCCGTACGTCAAATTATTGAAGACCCACAAGATGTTATTGCTGTTCCAGTCGAATTTCGTCATCGTCCAATTGAAATTATTTTTATGGCGTTAGAATCAAATGCGCCCGTTTTACCCGCGAAAAATGGCATGACAGCCACATCAAAAATACTAAGGGCAAATTGGTTTGAAGGCTATAACGTTGAAGAAGATGTCGACGTTTTAGCCTCTTTACCGATTGCTGAAGCCTTAGAGGAATGGGAATGGTAAAGCGTGGTGAAGTGTATTGGGTGAATCTCGACCCAACCGTTGGAACTGAAATCAAAAAGACGCGCCAGTGTTTGATTGTGTCAGCTGATGATTTAAACGCTACTTTGCCGCGTGTAATTGTCGCGCCATTGACAAGTAAATAAACCGTGGTCTGTCCCTTATTATTCCAATGAAGAAGGGAGCGAGCAGTTATCTTTTTAATTTAGCGGGAATTTTAATGGCATTAGGTTTAATAAACTGTCTGGTATTACTTGACCATTAGAAAGTTACCGGTAAATTAATTGGTAATGATTTTTATCATAGTCAGTTAGCCTATCCATCTGGAATTGGTTGAGAATTTAACTTAATCTGGCGCTTTATTTTATGGTCTGCTAAAAACTGTTCTGGCTACAGAAAATCTCATGACTGTTGGTTAGCGTATTATCTTTTGTTAAAACCAGACAAACTATTTCATGCTAGAATCAACGGTGTCTTAATTTGAAAAATAATTCTATCCGCTTATTAGTCGGCTTAGTTACCGCACTTATAAGCGGTTGTGCCAACCAAAATCCACCGATTAAACCAGTATCATCTGTTGATTTAAATCAGTATATGGATGACTGGTATGTGATTGCATGCATACCAACCGTGTTTGAAATAGACGCTTACAACGCTGTTAAATCTTACCAAATCGAAAAAGATGGCAGTATCAACACGACTTTCGTTTATCGAAAAGATGGATTTGATGGCCCTGAAAAGCGTTATAACCCACAGGGTTTTGTTGTTGAAAACACGGGCAATGCAGTCTGGGGTATGAAATTCATCTGGCCTTTCAAGACTGAATATATTATTGCGTATCTTGATAAAGATTACACCAGTACTATCATTGCCAGAAATGCCAGAGACTATGTTTGGATAATGGCGCGAACGCCTTTCATTAAAGTCAGAGAATACCAAGCGCTAACAAAAACCGTTGCCAACCTAGGTTATGATGTCAGTAAGTTGCGCAAAGTGCCGCATCAGTCACATTAACCCACTAACTTGTAAACATGAAAGGGAGTCAAATAATGATTGGATTTAAAGAAACAGTAACAGTGGTTTTATTAACGGCGGGCTTAACACTGGGTCATACGTCACAAGCAGCAAACACTAATAATCAACCAACGACTAGTGAAAATAATAACAAGCCCGTTGTAACCTATAGGCTGGGCGACAAAGGGCCGATGGGTGGTAAAGTCTATTATGTCGATGATTCTGGTGAACATGGCTTGGAAGCCAAAACAGCTGATGAGATCAATACGCTAAATTGGAATGACGCTGTAACCGTTGCCAGTGTTTATAGCGCTGGTTGGCATTTACCGACAAAGACAGAATTAAAAATATTATATGAACAAAGACACGTCGTAGGTGGTTTTGCTAAAGATGATTATTGGAGCTCTACAGAACTCGACAGTAACAGCGCGTGGATTCAGGGCTTTTTCAAGGGTGATCAAGATCGCTACAATAAATACAGTAAGCTCAGTGTGCGCGCCGTTCGCGCTTTTTGACACCTTTTATATAAATCCTTAGCCACTTGATTTTAACTAGGACCATTATAATGTCAGCATCATCTCAAACCACATCTCCAGTACTTATGCCTAAAGTCACCTGCTTTCATGATGGTGAATGTCCCATCTGTAATATTGAAATCAAAGCGATGAAAAAACTGGATAAAGTGGGCAACATAAATTGGGTGGATATTAGCCAAGACAAGGTTGCATTGGCAAAAGCGGGATTAACCTATAAACAAGCAATGGATCGCATGCATGTCATTGACGAAAACCAGCAACTGCAATCAGGCGTACTTGGATTTTTACAAGTTTGGAAGCAGCTTCCTTATTACCGACGCATCGCGCCAATAATCGAGTACGTCCCTTTGCTATTGCCGTTAATGGAAATTTGCTATCGTATTTTCGCCAGATATCGTTTGCCACTTACCGGAAAAAAACAGATCAAAGAATAGACCATGGGCTGTGCATAGCTAATTCACCCTGCGGCGACAGGCCAGTCAGCAGCGTCGACCGAGTCCAGCGGAAAATTCTGAATACTGCCTTGCCACTTGCTTATAAATACCGCGTCCGGATCGTATTGCCGAGTTTGTTTCTCCAAGTCCTTAAGTCGTAGGGTGGTTTCGCGACAGCAAACCGCCTCACACCCGTAAGCTTGAAAACAATCGAACAAAAAAAACTCACGAAGGAGCATCCAAGTGTGGGTTAGTTTATCGCTCCGTATTTGGTGGATTGCTAGCGCGAATCGCCCCTATGCGAATATTGTGTACAGATTAAACTGCCGAACGGCCGTAGATTGTTATTTGATTAAGATCAGGTCTTGTTGGTAAAGATTTAACTAAATTTTATAGCTCATTAACACTCGTTAAAATCAAATTAATAACGGTCGCAGAAATACGAAAATCAGAATTATGTAGTCGTTCAAAAGCTGCCTTTGCTGAAGGTATCAAGCCTTGTTTTTTGGCAAGTCCAATAATAGCGGCAGTGCCGGTAACGCTTAATCCCTTTTCTTTGGCTACGGCGCGTCCGGCGCGCTCATCCATAATCAATAAAGATTTATCAGGATGACCTAAGGCTACATTGATGCAATCCGTTTCGCCGGCATCAAGATCAATATCTAATAATGGCTTGATTGGTTCAGGCCAAATGGTTAACCAACCAACATCAATGGCATGTGCGATAGCTGTTTTACCTGGTGCATTTTTATCGGGTAATACTTCTTTCTTTACTGTTTCAGGTAAGTAAACAGCGCCAAAAATGGCAGGTAACCATTGTAAGCCATCAACTATGGCTAAGCCAATTAAGGGGCTAGAATCAATAATAACAATTCGTGTCATAAAGGCTTAGGCTTCCTTTAACCACTGATCTAATGTATCTAAATCCTGCCTTACATCGTCTTCTGTTTGATTAATAACCGGCACACCTAGTCTTGATATATGCGAGATAAAACTAGCCAAGGGCACATCAGCCAGTTTAGCAGCGCGTGCTAGGGATAAATCACCTTCTTTAAATAAAGCTGTTGCTAAGGCTATACGGACGCCTGGCATATCAATTATGTTTGATGATTTTAGCCCAACCATTAAAGCGTCAGGTTCGTTTCTATTCATCACCAACACTAAGTCAGTGTTAGCCATTCTCAATGCTTCACTAGGGTTGTTTTTTAAACCGCTGACATTTACAGTTTTCATGGTCTCTTTCCTGAGGAATATAAGATGGGCTTATTATATAGGCTATTGATATAAAGCCCAATGAATGTAAAGCAGTAACCAATACTATTCAATTCCATACGGATAGCTTATTATTAAATTTTGCCCTTATTCATTTTAAAATCAGTGCCATTTGTCCTATCTATTTCAAGTCCGTAAGTCGTAGGGTGGTTTCGCGCCAGCAAACCGCCGCATACAGGTAAGATCGAAAGCAATAGAAAAAATTTTACGAGGAAAAACCTAGGCGTGGTTCACTTTGTACCTCTGTTAGTATGTTTTATGGCATTATCATAAGAATGTATGCTCTTGATAAAAAAACAACATCACTTACCGCATATTCATGTGGAATATGCAGAAGCTGAGGCGGTTTTCCAAATTTCTGATGGTGAGCTTTTAGAAGGCATGCTACCTAATAAGCAGTATAAGTTGGTGCAAGCTTAGATGGTACTTCATGCTGATGAACTTATGGCAGACTGGAAACTTGCTATATCTGGATCTACACCCTATAAAGTAGAGCCTTTGAAGTGAGTAAAAAATGAATACTGAAATAATGTTACCTAGACCTTTATCTGTAGTAGCTAATGAAGACTACACATTAAGTATAACCTTCAATAATGGTGAAAAACGCTTATTTAACATGACACCTTATCTGATTTACCCAGCATTTGAAGCTTTAAAAGCCATCAATTTATTTATGCGAGCCTGTATAAAACATAATACGGTAGTATGGACTGAAGACATTGATATGGCGCCAGAAAACTTGTATTTAGAAAGCTCACCGTACAAAGTTTAATCGGAGAGCAAGTAGCCTCGAGAAACGAAGTGGAATAAAGAGAGTCGGCGCTACAGCCCCGAATCCACTCTAAGGCATTGAACTGCCTTAATGCCTTAATCATGGTACGTCCCCTATTAATTTTTAATGGGCGCTATGTTTGAACTGTATTTACATAACTTCATTTAACTGCCTATAATGCCTTTACGTTAATGGCTCAGAGGTATTGAAAATGAAACACGCAATCAACTTTAGACTTGATGAAGTCGTTTTGAAGACTATTGCTGCACTGGCTCAGGATTTACATACCAGCAAAACTGACATCGTCGAGCAATCCATTTTGCAATTTGCGGCTAAAGTTAATCATAAAAAAAATAACTTACTGAAATTTGCCGGTACCTTGTCAGAAAATGATGCCGATGATTTATTAAAGTCCATTCAGCGTGACAAAACTACTAAGGATGTCGAATTTAGTTTATGAATGTTGTACTTGATAGTGATATTTTGATTTACTTTTTAAAGGGTAAGCCTGAAATTGTAGACAAATTAACTAGTTGTGCTATAGACATGTTGTTTACCACGCGTATAAATTACACTGAGCTTTTATATGGCGCTTATAATTCAGCCAAAATAGAACAAAACTTAGCCAAAGTAACGGGCTTGTTGTCTGCCATTTCGATTTTAGAGTTTGATGAAAAAGCCAGTCAAATTTTTGCGCAAGACAAGGCAACACTAAAACGTCAAGGAACCATGATTGCGGATATGGATTTAATGATAGCAAGCATTACCAAAGCTCATCAATTCGCATTGGTTACAAATAATCACAAGCATTTTCAACGTATTGAACACTTAAGTATTGAGTGCTGGATGTAATATGCTTGTGCTCGTTAGCTTAAAGCAAGTAAGTCCGTAAGTCGTAGGGTGGTTTCGCGACAGCAAACCGCCTCACACCCGTAAGCTTGAAAATAATCGAACAAAAAAACCTCACGATGGAGCATCCAAGTGAGGGTTAGTTTATCGCTCTGTATTTAGTGGATTGCTAGCGCGAATCGACCCTACGCGAATATTGTGTACAGATTAAACCGCCCTACGGCCGTAGATTGTTATTTGATTAAGATCAGGTCTTGTTGGTAAAGATTTAACTAAATTTTATAGGAATTTCTTGGACATCCAAAAATAACTCTTGATGATGAGCGTCTTATTCAATTATTTTGGCTCTATATGATTTATAGTGGGTAACCTTATCAATGATCTTATGTGTATGTCGATATTAAAAAACTAGTCACACCGTCATTCCGCCATGGACTGCCGGAAACCAGTTGCCATGGATGGATGGTAATAAATAGCGTCAATAAACTGATAATATACATTAATGATAAGCACTATCTACATTTGATAGGTACATCCATGTACTCTGGATCCCGGCAGTCCATGCCGGGATGACGGATATAGCGTGTTTTTAATATTTACTCACTACGATTCATATAGAGCCATTATTTTTAAAAGAGTGCCCAGTGCTTTTAATTGATGAACGAATTGAAGTAAAGGCAACACAGCTAAGGCGACGTGGATTATTAAAGTTACCGGATGCTATTGTTGCAGCAACATCTGTTGTCAACGACTTGAGATTATTAACACTCGATAAAAAGTTGGCACTGGCTATAGAGAATATTAGCTGATTACTTCGTGGTCCTCACCCATAAGTTTATCAGTCTTCTTCAAGCGTTATGGAGCTTGCATCTTTGCCCCGCATGAGTATTTTATAGGGTAACAGAGGGCAGGCCACATAAGCTCAGCGTTATCGTATTATGCATTCACGAAACATGAAGATGGATTTTGTTAGATGTATATCGATGTACCAACATTTGTATAATATTTTGATACGGCACACTATTTTCTAGGCCTTTTCTTTTTAATTCATAAGGTTTATTCATTTTTCGAGAGGGGATAACGGTTTTTTAAAAAATACTGACCTCATCTTCAACATAAGGCACCATATAAACGTAATCTTTTATAGTGATTAAAATAATAAAAACGGATTGATTTGGATATTTTTCAGGATTGAAATGTTTTTGTTTATATGATACACGTTGTATATGTATTTTCTCAAGCTAAGAGCTGTCAATAATTACTTTTCTAAACAGCTTTAATGTTGTGTTGACGTGCACGTTAGCAAGTAGCCTCGATGAATGCTAATGGAATCGAGAAAATAAGTATTCCGTAAATCCTAACTTCCGCGTTGCTGCATCGAGATTATTCGACCACGCCATTAATTAGGCATTAATACAGCTTGACGTTTTGCACCCCAATTACCCTGTTTTGGCTTAAATACGCCGGCACAACGTTTACCGCAAAATTGGCAGCAGCCTGAATCATCTATATTCCAATCAGATAGCTCATACCAGTCACGTCCGATTAATAGCTGACCGCAGCCATGACAATAAGTGCTTTCGGCCGATTTGTTATGCACATTGCCAATATAGGCATAATGAACGTCATTTTTTAAGGCAATACGCCTTGCTTCTAGTAAGGTTGCCATCGGTGTGGCGGGTATATCGCGCATTTTCCAATCTGGATGAAAAGCAGTGAAGTGCATCGGCACATCGTGACCTAGATTTTCAACTACCCACTGTGTCATAGCCTCTAGTTCAGATTCACTATCATTTTCACCAGGAATAAGTAGTGTTGTTAATTCCAGCCAAGTGGATGTTTCGTGCTTAATGTAACAGAGTGTCTCTAGTACTGATTGCAGGTGACTCCCCGTTATCTGCTGGTAAAAGCGTTCGCTAAAGGCTTTTAAATCAATATTAGCTGCATCGATCCATTGATAAAATTCGGCTCTAGGTAGGTCACATACATAGCCTGCTGATACTGCTACTGACTTTATGCCTAAGCTACGACAGGCTTGAGCGGTATCTATGGCATATTCATGAAAAATTACAGGGTCGTTATAAGTATAAGCAACGCTATCACAATTATGTTTTAAGGCCGCTTCAGCAATAGCTATCGGAGAAGCTATACTCATTAAGGTATCCATTTCTCTCGATTTGCTAATATCCCAATTCTGGCAAAATTTACAAGCTAAATTACAGCCCGCTGTGCCGAAAGAGAATACCGAAGTACCCGGTAAAAAATGGTTGAGTGGTTTTTTCTCGATAGGATCTATGGCAAAGCCGCTGGAGCGTCCGTAACTAGTCATAACGATCTGCTCATTTAGATTTTGTCTAACAAAACATAGACCGCGTTGATCGGCATGTAATTTGCAAAATCTTGGGCAGAGATCGCATTGAATGCGCTCATCGTCAAGTTTATGCCAATAGTGGGTTTTCACCGTATCATCAGTAATAAAGTCAGTCATTGTCTTAGTCCTTGAACCGTTAATGAATCATATTGTCGTAGAGATTTATTAGTATTTAAGGTTTTGTTTTTAGTCATCGGCATTAATGACATAGAATAAGTTAACAAACTTTTATGGTTGAGAAATAAGAGGATCACGTTATGAATAGATTACCCGCTGTGGCAGGAACTTTCTACCCTGAAAATCCACATCAATTGCATCAAATGTTAAATGAGTATCTGAATGATGCTGAAGCGGCTGCTAAAGTTCCTAAAGTTATTATTGCGCCTCATGCCGGTTATATTTATTCAGGTCATATTGCCGCAACCGCTTATGCTCGTTTAAAAAAAGCCAGTGACAGCATTGCCCGTGTTGTTATTATAGGTCCTTCACATCGCGTTGCTTTTAGCGGCTTGGCGGTTAGTAAGGCTCAATCTTTTATTACACCTTTAGGGTTTGTCGCCGTTGATCAAAAGGCTGTAGCAACTATTGCTAAGTTAGATTTTGTTAATTATCTTGAGGAGCCGCATACTTACGAGCATAGTATTGAAGTCCATTTGCCGTTCCTGCAAGAAATGTTAGATGACTTTAAAATTGTGCCTATCGTAGCTGGTGAGGCAACGCCAGATCAAGTGAGTCAAGTCATTGATATGTTATGGGGTGGCGATGAAACCTTGATTGTTATAAGTTCAGACTTGAGCCATTATCATGAATATGCGCGCGCAAAGCAACTGGACAAAGCAACTAGTGAGTTAATAGAGCGGTTACAATATGAAAAAATAAGTTCTAATGCTGCTTGTGGTCAAGTGCCGCTCAATGGTTTGTTAAAGGTGGCTAGAGAAAGATCATTGAGCATTAAGACCATAGATTTACGTAATTCTGGTGATACCGCTGGCGCTAAAAATAGCGTAGTTGGGTATGGTGCTTATGTCATTGAATAAAGAGCATCAGCAATTGTTATTGGCTTTAGCCAGAGCTTCCATTCAACAGGGTCTGAAAACCGGTCGTTCTTTAAAGGTTAATGTGGATGACTACCCTAGAGCATTGGTCGAGTGTCGCGCCACTTTTGTTACCTTGGAGCTGCATCAACAGTTGCGTGGCTGTATAGGACGATTAGACGCGACTCGACCATTGATTGAAGATGTTGCGGAAAATGCTTTTTTAGCAGCTTTTCAAGACCCTCGTTTCCCGCCATTGGCAATCGATGAGTTAGACGCGCTGGAGATACATATATCGCTATTAACAGAGAGTTCGCCTTTGTTATTTAGCTCTGAACAGGATCTGATTAGCCAGTTACAACCTAATATAGATGGCTTGATATTGGAGGAAGGTCATCGACGAGGGACTTTCTTACCTTCGGTTTGGGAGCAACTTCCAGAACCGAAACAATTTTTCCAACATTTAAAGCAAAAAGCAGGCTTAGCAGCTAATTATTGGTCTGACACTATTAAGGTCTATCGGTATCAGACTGAGTCGATCAGTTGATGATAAGCCAGGTTTTGCATGGTTACATCAACTGATCTAAGTTATTGTGGATAAGGGCTTAGGGAGTCGATTTATTGCTTGATGGCTTCTGCGTAGAAGAAGCATCAACATTACTAATTCCGAAAAAGCTGGTAATTTTTTCCCATAAGGTTTTTTCAAGATTGCGCTTTGGAATGTCTACCGTTGATTCATTGGAAACTAAGGGTACAGGAGTAGTGCTAGGTCTAAAGTCACCTTGAATGCCGACTACTTGATCATTTTCAAAGAATAATGAAATTTGTTGTTGTATCTTTTCGCCACCGGTAGGATGGGCTGAATATAGAAAGTCCCAGCGATTTTTGTGGAAGAGGTTGTCCATCATCGGGGAGCCCATAATATAGAGGACTTGGCGTTTGCTCATGCCTGGCCTGAGTTGGTCAATCATGGCTTGCGTAATGATGTTGCCTTGTTGGATTTCCAAGCTATATACACCTGGTAAATTGTTCAATATGGTTGAGCAGGATATGAGTGTCAGACTAGTCAACAGGCATACAGAAAAAAGCGACTTTCTCATTTTGGGCTAAAATAGTAATAAAATATCAAATCATACAGGATGTCGAAGCATTATCCTATAAAACTGTCATGCTATGAACATCTAAAAAGGCTACAATGAGCGCCTATTGTATTCAACTAGCCTTATACTCAGTTGATTAACCGGAGATTAATATTGGAAACACAGGATTTAAGGAATGTGGGTTTAAAGGTCACTTTACCTAGAGTTAAGATTTTACAAATATTAGAAAAACAAATTAATGTACGTCATCTTACAGCCGAACAGGTTTACAAAATACTTCTGAGTGAAGATGAAGAGATAGGCTTAGCCACTGTTTATCGGGTTTTGACTCAGTTTGAAGCGGCAGGCTTAGTCACTCGCCATCATTTTGAAGGAGGGAATTCAGTTTTTGAACTGACTACCGCTGAGCATCATGATCATATCGTCTGCATGAAATGCGGCAAAGTAGATGAGTTTGCTGATGACTTCATCGAAACGCGGCAAAAAGAAGTTGCTAAAAAACTGGGCTATGACTTAACGGATCATAGTCTTTATTTATATGGGTTTTGTCCTCAGTGCAAAGAATTTTAATTTATCCCCTAGCTTACCTATTCCATGTTTAAACCTCTTGTTTTGTATATAGGCTTACGTTATACGCGAGCAAAACGTCGTACCCAGTTTATTTCTTTTATTACTTTAACCTCAGTATTGGGTATCGCCTTGGGCGTTACCGCGTTAATTACTGTTTTATCAGTCATGAATGGCTTTGAGGCAGAATTACGAGAGCGTATTTTGGGCATGACCGCTCATGCCACTGCCACCGGCAAATATGGTCAATTAGATGACTGGCAAGCACTTGATCAAAAATTAAAAGGTATGCCTCATGTAGAAGGTGCTGCGCCCTTTATTACAGGTCAAGTGATGATTAATGCTGATAGGCGCGTCAGTGGTACTATGCTTAATGGTATATTGCCTGAGTATGAGTCTAGGGTTTCGGAAGTTGCCACTAAAATGAAATCAGGTCAATTAACAGATTTAGTGGCGGGTCAGTATGGCATCGTCTTAGGTCTTGAGTTAGCCAATTATTTAGGGGTTATGACCGGTGATAAGATTACCGTAATCAGTCCTCAAGTTAATTCTACGCCCGCAGGCATCGTACCTAGAATTCGAAGGTTTACTGTAGTGGGTATCTTTCAAGTCGGTATGTATGAGTATGATCGCAATATGGCGTTGATTAATATTGACGATGCCGCCAAGTTATTTCGTATGGATGATTCCGTTTCTGGTTTACGTATAAAACTGGATGATTTGTTTAACGCACCTAAAATAACGCATGCCTTAGCCACCGCTCTTTATGGAGACTATCAGGTCAGTGACTGGACCTTAGCGCACAATAACTTCTTTAAGGCTATTCAAACAGAAAAACGAGTGATGTTTATTATTCTGTTATTGATAGTCGCCGTAGCGGCTTTTAACATAGTGTCCACTTTAGTCATGGTTGTTACTGATAAGCGAGGCGATATTGCTATATTAAAAACCCAAGGACTCACTTCGGGTGCCGTGATGGGTATCTTTATGGTATTAGGCTCTATTATCGGAATTGTTGGTACGGTGCTGGGAGTGCTCGGTGGCGTATTGTTAGCCTTAAATGTAGAGACTATCGTGCCTGCTATAGAAAAACTATTTCAGGTGCAGTTTATGGCGGCAGATGTTTATTACATCAGTGAACTCCCTTCGAAATTAGTATGGTCTGATGTTTACTCCATTGCTGGTATGGCTTTTTTCCTGTCTTTATTGGCGACTATTTACCCTGCATGGCAGGCATCTCGAATAAACCCTGCGGAAGTGCTTAGATATGAATGATTCTGGCATTGTTTCATTACCACCCTTAACTATACGAAATATGAATAGCTCTAGCATTTTAAACTGTCGCCAATTGACTAAACGCTACGACCAAGGTGGCTTGGATGTTGAAGTATTGAAAGGCGTTGATTTAAACATCGAAAGAGGTGAGCGCGTTGCCATTATGGGAGCATCTGGATCCGGTAAAAGTACCTTGCTGCATCTTTTAGGCGGTCTAGAAAAAGCAAGCGGTGGCGAAGTGATACTGGATGGTATCAATATCAATAACGTCAGTGCAGCAAAATTAGCAAAACTAAGAAATAAATCGCTAGGTTTTATTTATCAATCACATCATTTATTGGGTGAATTTACTGTATTAGAAAATGTAGCAATGCCTTTATTAATTGCTGGTGTATCGGTAAAGCAGGCTCGTATTCGGGCTGCCGAATTATTGCAACGAGTAGGCTTAGGTCATCGCGTTGAACATAAACCGGGAGAATTGTCGGGCGGTGAAAGACAGCGTGCAGCTGTAGCCAGAGCTTTAATCAATAAGCCCTGTTTAATCTTAGCTGATGAGCCTACCGGTAACCTTGATAGTAAAACTGCAGATCAAGTGTATCAATTAATGCTGGAGTTAAACCAAGAACTCAATGTTAGTTTCTTGGTAGTGACGCATGATCATGAACTTGCCGCGCGTATGGGTAAGGTACTGCATATGGAAGACGGTTTGATAGTTAATGGTTAACCTAAACTGTTCCACCTTAAGTTGGTATGTATTTAGTTAGGTCATATTGTCATGATATTGTCAGAAACAAAAGTTATAGTGTTTATCTATGAAAAAAGTAAAAATTGAAAAACATAAGCTACTGCTTCGTCATTTAACCTTAGCTGATTACAGCAATATCGCCATTTTAATGGAGAATGTATACGGTAATCTAGGCGGTGCATGGAAACAGGATCAATATGCCTCTCAAGTCAGTCGATTCCCACAGGGTCAGATTGCCATAGAAGATAATGGCAAATTAGTGGCTGCCGCCTTAAGTATGATTGTCGACTATAACCGCTTTGGTGACATCCATACCTACGCACAAATTACTGGTGATGGTTATTTAACTCATCATGATCCGCATGGTGATACCTTATATGGTGTGGATATATTCGTACATCCAACCTATAGAGGTTTGCGTTTAGGTCGAAGGCTCTATGATGCGCGTAAAGAATTATGCCGTAACTTAAATTTACGTCGATTTATAGCGGGTGGACGAATTCCGGGTTATGCCGAATACGCCGATACCTTAACGCCTGTGCGTTATATCGAAGAAGTTAAGAATAGAGAGATTTTTGATCCCGTATTATCCTTTCAATTATTAAATGGCTTCCATGTTCGTAAGGTTTTAACCGGTTATTTGCCTGTCGATGCCGATTCCAAAGGTTTTGCTACCTTGCTGGAATGGGTTAATTTAGATTATGTTGATAAATCACCTTCAATAGGCGGACCTAAAAACATTATTCGTTTAGGCGTTGTGCAATGGCAGATGCGGACTTTAACCAGCGTTGAAGAATTACTCAAACATGCTGAATTTTTTATTGATGCTGTTTCTGGGTATCAATCTGACTTTGTTTTATTTCCTGAATATATGAGTGCGCCGCTCATGGGTTTGTTTAATGACAAAAATCCGCCTGATGCCATACGTGCTTTGGCAGGCTTTACTAGTGAGATTCGAAATGGTCTGCTAGAAATGGCCATGTCTTACAACATCAATATTATTGCCGGCTCTATGCCCGAATATAGCTCTCATGAGCTTTATAACGTGTCTTGGTTGTTAAGACGTGATGGCACTTTTGAAGCGCAATACAAAATTCATGTCACTATTGATGAAGTGAGTTGCTGGGGCGTACAAGGCGGAGATGCCTTAAAGGTTTTTGATACGGATTGTGGCAAAATTGCTGTGTTAATTTGTTATGACTCTGAATTTCCAGAGCTTGCTCGCTTAGCGACCATGCAGGGTGCGCAAATATTATTTGTGCCGTTCTGGACAGATACCAAAAATGCTTATCAACGTGTACGTTACTGTTCTCAGGCGCGGGCTATTGAAAATGAATGTTTTGTTGCCATTACAGGTAGCGTTGGCAATTTGCCTTATGCCGAAAATATGGACATACAATATGCACAAGCGGCTATTTTTAGCCCTAGTGATTTTTCATTTCCTCATGATGCCATACTCGCAGAAGCAACCCCTAATACCGAAATGACCTTAATCACTGATGTCAATTTGGATTTATTAAGACAAGTGCGTACTCGTGGCGCCGTTCGTAATCTCGCGAATCGGCGCTTGGATTTATACCGCTTAGAATGGGTATAAAGCACTAAAAAAGCACCCTTATTACCTAAGTCCGGCACTTTCTAGCTAGACTTAATTACAAGCAATACTTAGGAATTAATATGATCACTGCTAGTCATTTGCAAGAGCTTGCAAAAACTCACGGAACACCCTTATTTATCATCGATCATGATGAATTGCGTAGTAATTATGCTATTTTTAAAGAAAATCTACCCCGTGTTCAAGCGTATTATGCAGTTAAAGCGAATCCCGATCCTGTCATAGTAAAAACCTTGTTTGAAGCCGGTGCTAGCTTTGATGTATCGTCTATTGCTGAATTTAATATTGCTTTTGATAATATAAAAGACTTGTCTGAGCAGGAACAGCAGCAATGGATTTGGGATAACATTATTTACGCTAATCCTATTAAGGCAGAAGAAACCCTAAGAGAGTTAGATAAATACCAACCATTGATGACCTTTGATAACCGTGAAGAAGTTTTTAAAATCAGGGATCACGCACCTAATGCGCGTGTCGTATTGCGTCTTAGAGTTTCTAATGCGGGTGCAATGGTTGAGTTATCCTCAAAGTTTGGTGCCTCTCATGATGAAGCCCTAGAGCTTATCTTTGAAGCCGTTAATGCCGGCCTCACCGTGGCCGGCTTAAGTTTTCATGTCGGAAGTCAAACTACTAATTTCGAAAATTATATGCAAGCCATCAATATGGCGGCGTTAATATTCCAAGAAGTTAAAGAGCGTGGCTATGACAAAATGGATTTACTCGATATCGGTGGCGGCTTCCCAGCCCCTTATGATGAATCAGTCAAACCTTTTAGTGAGCTGGCCAAGAGAATTAACACTGAATTAGATAGATTGATTCCAGATGATATAAAAATCATCGCTGAGCCTGGTCGCTTTATGGTGGCGACGACGGCAACTGCTGTATCAAAAATTATCGGCAAGGCCGTGCGACACGGTAAATTATGCTATTACATCGATGATGGTGTTTATCATACCTTCTCAGGCGTTATTTTTGATCATTGCCAATATCACTTTGATGCTTTTAAAGAAGGTCCAACTCAAATCTGTACCGTATTTGGCCCTACCTGTGATGGTCTTGATGTAATATCCATGACCGAAGAGTTGCCTGAAGATTTGCAACGAGGTGATTTGTTATCCAGTAAAAACATTGGTGCTTATAGCGGGGCAACCTCTACTTACTTTAATGGATTTCCACCCGCTAAGGTGATACACGTTAATCGTTAAATATCCGCGCTTTAGGTTAGGAGTCTAGCCTAATATTGGCGTGGGATGTTAAGCTTAGCCCTCACAATTAGATTATTTTAGGAACAACATGAGCAAAATTACTATCGAACACAATCCTAGCGAAGAACGTTTAAACGAGTTAGGTGTTTCTAGTTGGGAAATATGGGAAAAAGAAATTTCAAAATTCCCTATCGATTTTGATGAAACAGAATGTGCTTATGTATTGGAAGGCGAAATTTTGGTAACTCCCGCAGGTGAAGAACCTGTCCGTATTGTCGCCGGTGATTTAGTGTCTTTTCACGCAGGCTTAGATAGTCAATGGGAAGTAGTTAAACCTTTACGTAAGCATTACAGTTACGCTTACCCTAAGGGCGTTTAAGGCTTTAGTAGGTTGGGCTGCGTGCATTTCGCAACCCAACATTATAATGGCTCAATGTTGGGTTAACGGTAAGGCTGTTAGCCCAACCTACATTTGATTAAGCGGCTTTAACTAGCCTTGCATAATAAAAACCATCCATAGCCGCTGTGCCCGTTATGATTTGACGACCATGACTTGCCTCTATACCCCACGTCGCTTCCTCGATAGCAACTTCTTTCGCATCAGCATGTGTCGCTAAAAAAGTTGCAATCTGCTGTTCATTTTCTTGTTTTAAAATAGAACAGGTTGCATAAACCATAATGCCTCCGGGTGCTAATAGCGGCCAGATGGCATTGAGAATATTTTGTTGCAAGGCTTGTAAGGATTCTATATCGTCTGCTCTGCGTAATAATTTAATATCAGGATGACGACGAATAACGCCCAAGGCAGAGCAGGGCGCATCTAATAAAATACGTTCAAAAACCACACCATCCCACCAATCCTGTGGCGCTAGGGCATCGCCAGCTATTAAGGTAGCCGATAGCTTTAAGCGTTGTAAGGTATCAGTCACACGTAATAAGCGCGTGCTATCGATATCGACAGCGACCAGTTCTTTAAGTTGAGGTTGATGTTCTAGGATATGCGCGGCTTTACCGCCGGGTGCAGCACAAACGTCTAAAACCCGTTGACCTGTTTGTACGTCTAACAAGTTCGCGGCTAATTGCGCTGCGACATCTTGCACCGACACTAGACCGTCCATAAAGCCGGGCAATAATTCCACCGCGACTGGTTTTTCTAAAATAATCGCCGATGGGCAACCCTCTACAGCAGTCGCGTTTATCGTTAGGGCGGCTAATTGCTGTAAATATTGTTCGGTACTTATGCGTGAAAGATTAACCCTCAAGCTCATTGGTGGCTGTTGATTGTTTTCTAATAAGATATGCTGAGCATGCTCTGGCCAGTCGTGTTCTATTTTTTGCACCAACCATAAAGGATGACTAGTTGCGACCCAGGTTACAGTATTTGCTTTTTGTTCTAGGCTTGCTTGGTCGCGTTGAAAATTACGTAATAGTGCATTTATCAGCCCTTTAGCCCACGGTTTTTTACGAGTTGCTAATACGGTTTCAGATACCGCCGCATATGGTTTTACGCGCATATAGCTGAGTTGGTATATGCCGACTAAGGCTAAGGCTTTAATCTCAAGGTCTTTGATGGGTTTAGTGATCAACTCATTAAGTATAAAATCTAAACGATAATAATGTCTGCAAACCCCGTAACATAGGGCTTGCACGAAGGCTTTATCTTTACTGAGTTCAACAGCAGGTAAATTAGCATCTAAGGCCGCAGTCAATGATTGGCCGTCTTGTATAACGCGAGTTAATACGCGTGCCGCAATGAGTCGTGTATTCAATGTGTTCCTTTTTATCTGTAGGGGCCTGTGCCTTTGCCTAGGTCGAATACAAAATATAGGGCGAATTCAGTTCGTCCCTACGATTTTTGGGCTTTTTCTAACTTCTTCTTAATGCGTTGGCGTTTTAATGAGGAAATATAATCCACAAACAGCTTGCCGTTTAGATGATCCATTTCATGCTGTATGCAGACGGCCAATAAATCTCTGGCTTCCAGTTCAAAGGCTAGGCCATTGGCATCTAAGGCTTTGACTCTAATATGTTCGGCTCTAGTGACGCTCTCAAAAAAACCAGGTACCGAAAGACAGCCTTCTTCGCCCTCTTTGACGCCATCCTTTTCGATCAGTACAGGGTTAATCAAACACAAAGGCTCGTTTTTTTCTTCACTAACATCCATGACGATGACTTGTAAATGTACGTTTACTTGTGTCGCTGCCAAGCCTACCCCATGAGCTTCATACATGGTTTCAAGCATGTCTGCCAGTAAGGTTTTGATTTTGCTATCGACTGACTTGACCGGTGCGGCTTTTTTACGCAAACGATCGTCTGGGAATTCAAGAATAGATAAAATACTCAACAAATATCTCTTTAATAATATAGTAATTGCGAGATTCTATATGATTTGCCGCTGTAATAAAACTCAAAGCATTGAGTAAATGTTAAATTCTGGCGAATGCCAGTGTTGAGCTAACAGTTTTATCGTTAACCCAACATTGAACCATTAAAATATTGGGTTGCGAAAAGCACGCAGCCCAACCTAGGGCACTGAATGGCTAATCCACTTATTTAAGGTTAAGAAAGCCTCTTCCCAATCCACCGGTTTACTAATGAAATCACTCATGCCGCAATCTAAACAACGCTGATGATCGCTTGTATAGACATTGCCGGTCATGGCGATAATGGGTAGCGAGTCAAAACGTGGATTAGCACGAATACGACGACTGGCTTCAAAACCGTCCATGATCGGCATCTGACAATCCATAAGCACCGCAGCATAAACATTATGCTCCAGCAGGGTTAGAGCCTCTACACCATTATTAGCGAGATCAACCAGCATGCCTTCCTGGCTCATGACGAGAGGAATGAACTCCTGTATGACTAAATTGTCTTCCACGACTAAAATACGGGCATTTAGTAAGCTTGGATATTTAACTTCATGTTTTAAAGATGTTTTAGGTAAAGGATTAGCGACAGGGCTAGTTGCAACCGCTAAGGTGATGATAAAGCTAAAACAACTGCCAACGCCTGCCTGACTTTCAATGCTAATTGCACCGCCCATAGCCTGCACTAACTGCTTACTAATCGCTAAGCCTAAGCCCGTACCGCCATAGATACGAGTGGTTGAATTGTCTGCTTGCTGGAAAGCTTCAAATAATTTGTTTTTATGATTTAGGTCTAAGCCGATGCCGGTATCGGTCACCGAAAAGTGCAAGCGTGCTTGTTGAGCTTCAAGGCTGAGTAACTGAATTCTTAGTGTTACGCTACCTGTGTGGGTAAATTTAATCGCATTACTGGTTAGATTTAGTAATATTTGTCCTAAGCGTAGGGAATCCCCAATAAAGTGCGTAGGTAGTGATGGTGGCACCTCAAATCTGAGGCTGAGGTCTTTATTGCCTATCAACGGTGTGGCGACTGTTTTTAACAAAGACAGCACTGATTGTAGTTCAAAATGTTGTTGCTCTAATTCAACTTTACTGGCTTCAAGCTTAGAAAAGTCAAGGATGTTATTTAATATGCCTAGCAACCATTTAGCAGAGCTATCAATCTTGGATAAGTAATTGTGTTGCTGTGCTGTTAAATCCGTTTGCAGGGTCAGAAAAGCGATGCTCATAATCGCATTGATAGGTGTACGTATTTCATGGGACATATTGGACAAAAACTGGCTTTTTGTGAGTACTGCCTGTTTTGCCTTAGCGATGCCATTATTCAGTTCCTTTGTATGTATAGCGCCTAATAATAGTTTATGAGCTTGCTCTTGATTGATGCTCACATTTTCTACATAGGCTGTGCGTTGGTCATTATCAGCAAAGGTCGCTACATAATGGGTGGTGGTACCTACGCTGTCAGTCACTTTACTGATGCTGAGCAATTCTAATTGAATGTCACCATTTTTTCTCTTATTGCTTAATGCACCTGACCAATGGCCAACAGATTGAATAGTTTGCCACATGTGCTTATAGAACGCTGGGCTCTGGCATCCTGATTGCATGATACGGGGATTGTTGCCCACTAGCTCAATCAGGGAATAGCCAGTCATGTCTAAATAGGCTTTGTTGGCTAGCGTATAGAGGCCCTGTGCATCAGTAATAAACATGGCTTGTCCTGATTCAAAAGCAACGGCTGCATTGACCTTGCTTTGTTTCAAGAGTTTACGGGCCGTGTTATCGGTGCCGATCAGCAAATAACCGATAATGGTATGCGTATCATCATGTAAAGCTGTGACTGAAACCTGTGCGGGTAAGCGTTGGCCATTTTTACAAACATAGGTGAGATCATAAATATCTTCTAGGCCCAGTGCTGCTTTATAGACTAGCGCTTCGAAGCCTGAATGGAGTGTGATGTCAAATTCTAGGCTCAAGGTATCAGCACGAATATCCAACTCCTTTTTATCCGACAGATCCGCTGGGCTCATGATATTGATTACCTCGCTAGCGCTGTAACCGAGCATGGTTTCTGCACCCACATTGAAAATCTGAATCACGCCATTAACATCGGTGGCAATGCTGGAGAAGGTAGTGCTATTAAAAATAGCGTTTTGCAAGGCAGAGGTTTCTTTCAGTTGGGTCGCTAGCGATAGGTGAGTGTTTTTGTTCCACCATTCTGCGTGTAATAACGGTATCTCCATCACTTTGATGGCTGTTAGAGTGATTTCAACATTAATAAGCTTACCGTTATAGCAGCGGTGCAGCCAGTCAAAACGATGGTAACCTTGCTGTTGAACAATAGCCATCATGGTCTGAGCTTTTTCTTTGGAGCTAAGGCCGTCTGCTTGAAATTCAGGAGAAATATCCGCAGGAGACTGCTTGATAAACGATGCTTTGTCAGGATAGCCCAGTTGCT
>CAIVGC010000250.1 GCA_903905335.1 uncultured Methylococcaceae bacterium | reverse complement strand
TTGTGAGTAAATCGTAGCTTGGGCTAACGGCTTTATCGTTAACCCAACATAATGAAGCGTGACGGGGTTTATAACCCCGTCACTCAGGTTTCGAAAGCTATTAAAACATCCAAACGTTTCAGTCGGGGTTGCAAACCCCGACCGGCATGGGATCCCGGCAATCCCTACCGGCATGGCGGTTACTTAATGGTGTGTATAACGATGAGCGTAGAACGTGGGAACGATGACTATTCACACTGTCCCGTCTTAAGTTGGTAGCCAATATTTGTAAACAGGCTTTTTGAATTGCGATACCTTTAATCCTTATAACTAACCAATCCAAGGAAAATATTTTGAGCTTAAAAGACCGTATTCAGGGTATTTCACAAAAAGAAGACCATTCGAATTTAAAGGAAAAAATCCTTGAAAATGAACCAACTACTCAAAAAATACCCACCTCTAAGTCATCATTATCATTCGAACTCCTTAGCAAAAATGACATAGAATACATGGATAAAATCCATGAAAAGCTAATGGAAATGCTTGACTTATCCTTAATTATTAAAATGCCCACTGAGGATGCAAAATTACAAATTGCTAAAATTGCACGCATTATTATTGATGACGAATCACTCCCCATCGTTGCCAGAACTCGTCAATTAATTGTTAATGAACTTGTTTTTGAAATTCTTGGTTTCGGCCCACTAGAACATTTGCTACACGAACCAACTATTAGTGACATCCTTGTAAATGGCTGTAATTCGGTCTTTGTCGAACGCTTTGGTAAATTAGAAAAAACACCCATTACTTTTAAAAGTGACGCCTATCTATTAAAAATAATAGATAGGATGGTCTCCCAAGTCGGTCGACGAATTGATGAATCGAATCCTCTCATCGATGCCCGCTTAAAAGATGGCTCTCGAATTAATGCCGTTATTCCTCCAGTTGCAATTGATGGCCCCTCGCTGTCTATACGCCGATTTTCCGCAGATAAAATCCAACTACAAGATTTGGTTAAGTTTGGTTCTTTAAACCAAGACATGGTTGATGTTTTATCGTCAATGGTTAAGGTCAGGCAGAATATATTAATTTCTGGGGGCACGGGTTCCGGAAAAACCACCCTACTCAATGCCCTTTCTAATCATATTCCAAATGATGAGCGAGTGGTCACCATTGAAGATTCGGCTGAATTGCAACTAAGAATGGAAGATCTAGTACGACTAGAAACACGCATGGCAAATGTAGAAGGTAAAGGTGAAGTTTCTCAACGCGATTTATTAAAAAATACCTTGCGAATGAGGCCTGACCGTATAGTGATCGGTGAAGTACGGGGAGCTGAAGCTTATGATATGCTTCAAGCCATGAATACTGGGCATGATGGCTCATTAACGACTATCCATGCTAATACACCACGCGATGCCTTGTCTCGTGTTGAAAATATGGTATTGATGTCCGGCTTTGACTTTCCTATGAAAGCGATACGCTCGCAAATTGCATCTGCGATAAATGTGGTTATGCAACTAGAACGAATGGAAGATGGTAGAAGAAGAGTTACCAGCGTCTGTGAACTACAAGCTATGGAAGGTGATGTTATCACCATGGTAGAGATATTTAAATTCCAACGTAAAGGCGTAGATGATAATGGCAACATTATTGGTCAGCATGTTTCTACGGGCATAGTCCCCAGATTTCATGAAAAGCTGAAATTACATGGTATTCAACTACCTATTAGTGTATATAATAACCTTGTCTAAATGTAATACCTTATATAACTAACAAGATGGATAACGTCAAGCTTACTCTATTTTTAGTACTTGTATTCGCGTCTGTTTTTTTACTCACGCGATTGGTCATAGGTTCAATGCCTAAGAATAATCCCTTAGAAAAACGTGAACTTAAAAAACGCTTAGAATCTGTTACCAAATCAGGTAGGGTTATAGAAGATAAATCGCTAATCAGAGAACAATATTTACAAGAGCTATCGCCCATAAAACAATTTTTGGTAAGACTACCTGTTTTAAGAGGGATTGATGAGTTAATTATCCGCTCAGGAAAAAACTATACCTTCAATGGAATTCTTTCTGCTATGGTTGTAATGGCAGTAACAACAGGCATAATCATCAATCTTTATGCAGATAATATCCTCCTTGTCTGTGCTGTCATATTAATCTCGAGCTACTTACCTATTTTAAAACTTCAACATGATCGTAATAAACGATTAGCGTTATTTGAATCTCAGTTGCCGGATGCTTTAGATACGATGACGCGTGGCTTACGTTCTGGCTATCCCTTCAATGAAGCGATGCAATACATTTCTAAGCAAATGTCACCGCCTTTAAGTTATGAATTTGGCATTACCTTTGAAGAGATCAACTATGGCCGCGATATTAGACTCGCCTTTACTGATTTGATGAAAAGAGTCCCAAGCATAAATTTAATAGCCGTGGTCACAGCCATTTTAATCCAACAAGAAACTGGCGGCAATCTAGCCGAACTATTAGACCAAATAAGTAGCCTTTTAAGAAAACGCATTCGTTTTGAACGAAGTATTCAAACCTTAACTGCAGAAGCTCGCTTATCTGCTTGGTTTCTGGGCTTTTTACCTGTTATTGTAGGGCTATTGATAATGATGACTAATCCTGATTTTATAGCACCCCTTTTTAACACCGACCAAGGCCATACGATGATTAAAATATGTATTGGTTTAGAGACTGTCGGTGCCTTCTGGATGTATAAACTTATCAATCTAAATACTTAAGATAAACTATGCAGCATTACATGTTTTTTATCCGTACAATTTTCAATGATCCTAATACTGGTAGCTGGGCCTTCATTATTTTGTTATCAGTCGCTACTTTTACACTTGTAATCGCCGCCTATTTACTCATTTTTGGCATTTACAATCCTGTTAAAAGCCGCTTAAGTGCGATCTCTAGTCCTACCCAAAAATCTCGTTTTTTTCGTAATTCCACGAATCATTTAGGCAACTACTTTGTCATCCGAGAAAGAGCCGGAGAAAAACTTAACGCTGATCGTAAACGACTTTTTGAAGCAGGTTATTATTCCAAAAACAGTATCTCAACTTACTATGGTATAAGAATCATATTAACTCTCACGCTTCCTATCTTGCTGTTTTTTATACTTCTGTTTTTAGCGCCTAACACAGATCAAAACACTCTATTAATCTATTTGATTGTTATCATGACCTTTGGATATATTGGACCCAGCTTTATACTGGATAAACAAATTTCCAAAAGAAGACTGATCATAAGAAATGCCTTTCCAGATGTGCTTGATCAATTAATCGTCTGTACCGAAGCCGGTCTTGGGCTAGATGCAGCTTTGCAAAGGGTTGCCAGAGACACCTTAATTAGCAACGAAGTTATGGGCTATGAACTTAACCAAGTAAACGCCGAAATGAGATCGGGTATAGACCGAGAACAAGCTCTTAAGAATTTGGTAACAAGAACCGGTGTAGAAGAAATTAGGGGCTTAACCATAGCACTTGCTCAAAGTATGCGTTTTGGCACCAGCATTGGTCAAACCCTACGAGTTTATTCTGATGATCTTAGAGATAAACGTATGCAAAACGCTGAAGAAGCAGCTGCAAAACTGTCAGTAACCATGTTAATACCATTACTTTTATGTTTTTTCCCCGTTATCTTTATCGTTATCTTAGGTCCCGCTATCATTTCTGGGATGAATGCATTTAATTAATCATGCCAACTCAAAAAATTCGCACACTAACTTTATTTTGTCTAATGGTATTTATACTAAGCGGCTGTAATTCCATTTCTGTAACAGAAGTGGATCCTAATAGTACTGACAACATACTTGACTTACTTGATCCACAGATACAAACTGAAGAGCAAGCTTTTGCCAATGCTGAATCTCAGCTAAAAGCAGGCAAATTAGACAACGCGCTTGTTTATTACATGAAAACTTTACGCTTTAACCCAAAAAACATTAACGCCTTAGAGCGAGTTGGGACTATTCATAGCTATCATCAACACCCTGACTTAGCCGCTGCTATCTATCAAAATATTCTCGACATTGACAGTCAAAATGTTTTAGCAAATATAAATCTAGGTTTATATTTCTTGGATAAAGGTCAAAACATCAAAGCCAAAGAGCGCCTCAAAGCTGCGGTAGCTAATGAAAACACAGAAACTCAAGATAAAATCTGGGAAGCCCATAACGGACTGGGTGTCATTGCCGACCTAGAAAACAACAGTACCGAAGCGATTATTCATTACCGTGCTGCTTTAGCAAAACAACCAAGTAATCAGATGTTACTTAATAATCTAGGATATTCATACTATCTAACCGGCGATGAGAATCAGGCAAAAGTTTTTTTTAATCAAGCACTCGTCAATGATAACCATTACGACCGTGCGATTCATAATCTTGCATTAATTGAAATAAAACATGGCAATTTCTCTACGGCCAATGCTTACTTCAATAGAATAATGCCCGTTTATGAATCCTATAACAACATAGGTTATCTATGTTTACTGACAGGTCAATATGATGTAGCAGAAGAATATCTTAGAAGAGCCATTAATGAATCGCCTGTTTATTTTCCTAAAGCCGAAGAAAACCTTAAAACCTTATCTAAACTAAACAAGCCAACAATAATGCTACCTCAATCAATTATTGAAACCACTAACGAGGCACCAGCCAGCACAGAAGTAACGCCAGCTAAGAATACTCGAAAAGCTCATAGACATGCTGCAAAATTAGCTAATAAAAAACATACCTCAGCAAAAAGAAAACATTAAAATCACGGCTACCAACTTAAGGCGGGGCAAAGCGGTCGGGTGACGGCTTTATCGTCGCCTGAAGCGTAACGGGGTTTATAACCCCGTTACTCAGGTTTCGAAAGCTATGAAACATCCAAACGTTTCAGTCGGGGTTACAAACCCCGACCGGCATGGCAATGTTTATACGTCCATGTAAACTGGATTCCGGCAGTCCATGCCGGAATGACGAGACTTGAGATTATGAGTAAATCGTAGCTTGGGCTAACGGCTTTATCGTTAACCCAACATAATGAAGCGTGACGCGGTTTATAACCCCGTCACTCAGGTTTCGAAAGCTATGAAACATCCAAACGCTTCGGTCGGGGTTGCAAACCCCGACCGGCATGGCAATGTTTATACGTCCATGTAAACTGGATTCCGGCAGTCCATGCCGGAATGAC
>CAIVGC010000249.1 GCA_903905335.1 uncultured Methylococcaceae bacterium | reverse complement strand
TTACAGACCATACTGGTTAATGCCGCAGACTGGGCCCCCATCAATGCTGCCGCACTACCGCCACCGGGTGTCGCTGATGCGCTAGCCAATTCGTCAAGATAGACTTCGATAGCTTTATCTTTAATTTCGTTCATGGATTTAATGCTGTGTTTATTTTAAAAAAATTATGCTTTAACAATTCAAGATATTCAAGCCTTTAGAGATTTGATAAGCTATTCACGTCGCCAAGTGCTTAAACCATTAGGCGCATCTTCGAGAATAACACCCAGCCCTTTTAAGTCATCACGAATTTTATCAGCAGAAACCCAATCCTTTGCTTTTTTGGCCGCCAAACGAGCTTGTATTTGCTGTTCAATCAACTCCTCATTTATAACATCGCTATTAGCTACACCACTTTTTAGAAAATCGTCAGCATTACCCTGCACTATGCCCAACAAGCCACCTAAGAACCGCAAAGTTACCGCTAAATTTTGAACCTTTGCTGACTTAGCTTCTTTAACGGCATTTAATTCTCTAGCTAAATCAAATAATACTGATAAAGCAACAGGGGTATTAAAGTCATCATTCATTGCAGCCTCAAAACGTGCTTTATAAGCCACATCAATATCAGCATTTTCTTCATCGCAACCTCGTAAGGCAGTATAAAGTCGCGTCAAGGCCAGTCGTGCATCATTCAATTGCTCATCTGAGTAATTTAATGGGCTACGGTAGTGACTAGATAAAATAAAAAATCGAATAATTTCTGGTTGATATTGCTTTAATACTTCACGCACGGTAAAAAAGTTACCCAATGATTTGGACATTTTCTCTTCGTTAATGCGTACAAAGCCGTTATGCATCCAAAAGTTAACAAATTTCTCGCCGGTTGCACCTTCAGATTGAGCGATTTCATTTTCATGATGTGGGAATTGCAAATCCATGCCGCCACCATGTATATCAAAAGAATTACCTAAACAACAAGTGGACATCGCTGAACATTCAATATGCCAACCTGGACGACCTAAACCCCAAGGTGATGACCATGCCGGTTCGTTTGCTTTAGCCATTTTCCACAGCACAAAATCCAATGGATTACGCTTAGCAAGATCAACATCAACACGTTCACCTGCCTGTAAATCATCCAAATTCTTGCCTGATAACCGCCCGTAATGCTTAAACTTAGTGACCGCATAAAAGACATCACCATTATTGCCCACATAAGCCAAATCCTTGACGCACAGGATTTCAATCATAGCAATAATATCTGGAATAGACTGAGTGGCTTTGGGCTCAATATCAGGAGGCAATACCGAAAGAGCACGCTCATCTTCGTGCATAGCGTCGACAAATCGCTCTGTCAATTCAGTTAAAGTGACACCCTGCTCCTGAGCTCGCTGAATAATCTTATCATCTATATCAGTAATGTTACGCACATAGGTTAAGTCATAACCCGAATATCGAAAATAACGCGCTACGGTATCAAATACCACCATGACCCGTGCATGTCCAACATGACAATAATCGTAGACTGTCATCCCACAAACATATAAACCGACTTTACCCTCAACGCGCGGACTAAAGATTTCTTTTTTTCGGGTCAAAGTATTATATATTTTTAACATATTTTATTAATAAACTGATTACAGCAACGTTACTTGACAACAAATGCGTACAATTTACCAAGCCGCCACTTCTCTTTCAAGATAAAAACACCTAAAATCTATCATTTGCATCATCACAAGGAAAAACTAATGCGCACCATCATTCTTTCATTGATGCTATTTTTAACATCAACACTCTCTTTTGCAACGGAAAAAACCATGACAGATACACAAATAAAAGTTAAATTAACCACTACTGCTGGAGAAATCATTATTCAGTTAAATTCGGATAAAGCCCCCACTTCTTCCGCTAATTTTTTAACTTATGTTAACGAAGGCTTTTATAACGGCACTATTTTCCACAGAATTATTCCTGGGTTTATGGCCCAAGGTGGCGGTTTTGATACTAACTTTAAACAAAAGCCTGTCCATGACCCCATTAAAAATGAAGCTGACAATGGTTTGACCAATAATCGTGGCACTTTGGCAATGGCCAGAACTAACGACCCCAATTCTGCTACTGCCCAGTTTTTTATCAATTATAAAGATAACACTTTCCTAAACCATACCGGCAAAAATGCCAGTGGCTGGGGCTATGCGGTATTTGCCGAAGTCATTGAAGGCATGGATGTTGTTGACGCTATGGCTACACAAGCAACTGGCAATCGTAGCGGACATCAAGATGTACCTAAAACAGACATTGTTATTGAAAAGGCTGAAGTTGTAAAATAAAAACAAGGCTAAAGGCTAAAGCAACCATTTTGCCTTTAGCCTGCTTTCTCATCAACTAAGCGAGTCAGACATTGCCCCAAGAAATCCTATTTATTTCAGATTTACATATTGCCTTTGATAAACCCGAAATCACCCAACGATTTCTTAATTTTTTGGAAAGAAGAGCACCTCAAGCTTCTGCACTTTATATTCTAGGTGATCTTTTCGATGCTTGGATTGGCGATGACGACTGTACGCCTCCCAACTCTAAAATACGTAAACAACTCAAACAACTGACTCAATCTGGCACTGCTGTTTATTTTCAACCTGGCAACCGAGATTTTTTACTGGGCAAGCGTTTTTGCAAAGAAACCGGCGTTACTTTACTTAATGATTATGAAGTTATTGACTTAATGGGCTCAGCAACGCTACTGACTCATGGCGATTTATTATGCACTGATGATCTATCCTATCAGGCTTTTCGTACTAAAGCCCATATGGTTGAATGGCAACAGAATGTTCTATCAAAACCGCTATTATTAAGACTATTAGCGGCACGTTGGTATCGATTCCGCAGCTATCTTCATAAACGCAAAAAACACCAGTCTATTATGGACGTCAACCAAGAAACAGTCTTACACGTTATGCAAGAACACGGGTGCTTGCGGCTTATTCATGGACACACTCACCGACCTAATATTCATAACTTTTTAATCAACAATCAGACCGCGCAACGTTTTGTTTTGTCTGCTTGGAGCAAAAACGTTGGCGAAGTATTATGCTGGAACAGCGAAGGCTACCAAATTGAGTCGCTTTAACTCAAAAACAATAAATCATAGCCAATTTAGCACTAATGACCAGCTTTATTATTTAGTAAAATTGACACTGATAATGTACTTTAACTAAATGATGGATGACAACAAAACACCCATAAAACAAAAACATGAATAAAGACCTATGCATTACCCAATCACATCAACTCTTTTAAAAGTTGACTTTTTAGGCAAAATAATTAAATCTAGTGCCTTGGCGTGAATATTTTTTTGCCTTTATAGCGTAGAAAAATCACCCAAAAAACTAATATTAGTCTTAAAAAACATAATCAAGTATTTTGTCTAATTAACAGAATACCAGGAGAAAATATATGAAGAAGCCTTTAAAAAGTTGGCTGCTTGCTTCAAGTGTCGCTGCATTATTAGCTGCACCAGCAATATCAACTGCTAACAGTGGCGTTGACGCCCTAACCAAAGACTCAGCTAACTGGGCAACTTGGGGTGGTGATTACGCTGGTACACGTTACAGCAAATTAGCTGAAATCAACGCAAACAACGTAAAAAATCTACAACCTGCATGGTCTTTTTCTACAGGTGTATTACGTGGCCACGAAGGTGGTCCACTGGTTGTTGATAATGTTATTTTTATCCACACACCATTTCCTAACACTGTCTATGCACTTGACCAAAAAACACAATCTGTTATTTGGGAGTTCACTCCGACTCAAGATGCTGATGTAACGATTCCTGTTATGTGTTGCGATACTGTGAACCGTGGTTTAGCTTACGGCGACGGCAAAATTTTCTTACAACAATCAAACACTGTTTTAACAGCCTTAGATGCTAAAACTGGTAAACGTGTTTGGAGTGTACAAAATGGTGATCCTAAATTAGGCATGACTAACACTAATGCACCTTTAGTTGTTAAAGACACTGTTTTAACTGGTATTTCTGGTGGTGAATTTGGTGTTCGCGGTTTTTTAGCTGCTTATGATATCAATTCAGGAAAACTTAAATGGAAAGGTTATAGCATTGGACCAGATAAAGATACGCTGATAGATGCCAACAAAACAACGACTTGGGAAAACGGTAAAGTAACTCCAGTAGGCGCTAATTCGAGTCTAAAAACTTGGGAAGGCGATCAATGGAAAATTGGTGGCGGTACTACTTGGGGCTGGACTAGCTACGACCCTAAATTAAACTTAATTTACTACGGCTCAGGCAACCCATCTACTTGGAACCCTGTACAACGTCCTGGTGACAACAAGTGGTCTATGTCCTTATGGGCTCGTGACGCTGACACTGGTGCGGTTAAATGGGTTTATCAAATGACTCCACATGATGAGTGGGACTTTGATGGTATTAACGAAACTGTTTTGGTTGACGAAGAAGTTAAAGGCCAAATGCACAAAACTATCGTGCATTTTGACCGTAACGGCTTTGGCTATACATTAGATCGCGAAACAGGTGAACTATTAGTCGCTGAAAAATTCGACAAATCAGTTAACTGGGCTACCCATGTTGATATGAAAACGGGGCGTCCACAAGTTGTAGCCAAATACAGTACTGAACAAAATGGCGAAGACGTTAGAACTGATGGTGTATGTCCTGCTGCTTTAGGTAGTAAAAACCAACAACCGGTTTCTTACTCACCACAAACTGGCTTGTTCTATATTTCTGGTAACCACTTATGCATGAACTACGAACCCTTCGAAGTTTCATACACAGCGGGTCAACCTTATGTAGGCGCAACCTTAGATATGTTACCAGCCGGTGCTGACGTTTTAACTGGCAAAGCTGATGGCACTACTAACTTAGGTCAATTCACTGCTTATGACGCTAAAACAGGCAAAATTGCTTGGTCTAACAAAGAACCCTTCTCTGTTTGGTCTGGTTCTGTAGCAACTGCTGGCGGCATCGTATTCTACGGTACCTTAGAGGGCTACTTAAAAGCAGTTGATGCTAAAACAGGTAAAGAATTGTATAAATTCAAGACACCTTCTGGCATCATCGGCAACGTTAATACTTGGAGCTACAACGGCAAACAATATGTTGGCGTTCTTTCAGGTATAGGCGGTTGGGCTGGTATCGGCATCGCTACCGACTTCAACAAACAACTAGAAGCCGCACAAGAAAAAGCTGCAGCAGAAACTGATCCAGCAAAGAAAGCTGAATTGGAAAAAATTGCAGTGAAAATATCACAAGAAGGCTTAGGCGCTACTGGCGCATATGCTAGCTTGGGATCTTTCACCAAACAAGGTGGTGCATTTACTGTATTTGCATTACCTAGCAACTAATTGATCTTACCTTAGATTGAAAAGTTGAGCCCCGGCTGATTTAATCAGCTGGGGTTTTTTTTTGCTTTTTATTTAGCAGCAAAGCCTATAATTCATAATCCAATTACTCAACCTTAATATCGATGAATAGACTATTAACAGCCTGCCTTTTTGCGCTGACTATGCTTTGCTCTTCTTGGGCTTATGCTGATAAAGAAGATGACACATTAGCCGAACAACAAAGTCCAATTGCACAAACCCAGATCACCCTAAGCACTGACATACAAAAATCCTCAGCTATTGAAACCTTAACGCTCAAGCCTATCAGCCATCATGCTGAATTTGTTGCCTATGGAAAAGTGCTTAACATACAATCCTTGCTAACCTTACGTCACCGTTATTTACTTGCCTTAACGGATCAGCGTAGCGCTCAAGCAAAATTCAAACAGTCTGAACAAAACACTAATCGACAACAGGAGTTATACAGTAGCGGGGTTAGCTCTAAACGCGCTTTACAAGAACAACAAGCTCAATGGCAATCCAATCATGCTCAAGTGGATGCAACTCATTATCAAAGCACAGCCATTATTGATGAGGCTTTGCTATTATGGGGCAAGGAACTAACGAATTTGACTCTATCGAACGACCATTCTAAATTAGATGCTTTTTTGTCCGGCCGACAAAAATTGATACAAATCACCTTACCCACCCATCAACACCTTGCAAACACTGTTCTATCCATTGAGGTAGAAGCATCGGGTAACCGCGCTAAAGCCCATAAGGCAGAGCTTATATCAGCCGCCACACACGCAGAATTAATCGCACAAGGTGAAAGTTATTTTTTTCAAACTAGCGATAAAAGCCTACTTCCTGGCATGGCCATTAGCACTTGGATCCCCGAACAAAACACAGCAGCGACTGGCGTCATGATTCCTAAATCAGCATTAATCTGGTATATGGATCAAGCCATAGTCTATATCAAAAGCTCAGAAACCACTTTTAGTCGCTTAGTACTGAATAGTTATTTCCCAAGCGCCAACGGCTATTTTGTTCCAGACACACTGAACCCTAACCAAAAATTGGTTATTACTGGCGCACAAATGTTGCTCTCAGAAGAATTGAAAGGACAAATACCTAAAGAAGATGATGATTAAACACTTAAAGCACTACAGAAAGAACAAACTAAACTAGCAACAAAGTCTTGTTGAGTTTTAAACATATTGAGTTAAAGGTAGCTTAATTTAAGTTTTTTATGAGTAGCTAAATTGATCGTCATTATCGAAAAGCAAATGATGAGCTTTCATTGAGTTAAAACTGACATAGACAAAAGTCTATTAAATGATAAAGATAGGGTCGCTTTAATTTGGATAACCCAAACTAAAGCATCCGCAATAGTTAATAAAAGCCGAGTAGTCACCTTACTCGGCTAGTAACTATTATTTCTTTTTAGCGTTACGCTCGTTTACTTCTTTAATAACTTCGTCTGCTACGTTTTTAGGACATGGCAAATAGTGCGAGAACTCCATAGAGAACTGACCGCGACCTGAAGTCATTGTACGTAAATCACCGATATAACCAAACATTTCACTTAATGGTACATCAGATTTAATTCGTACACCACTAGCTGCGGCATCTTGTGATTTAATCATGCCGCGGCGACGGTTAAGGTCACCAATAACATCACCAACGTGATCAGACGGCGTAAAAGTATCCACTTTCATGATTGGTTCAATCAATTGTGGGCCCGCTTTAGGAATTGACTGACGGAACGCTGCTTTAGCAGCAATTTCAAAAGCAATAGCAGACGAATCCACTGCGTGGAATCCACCGTCGGTTAAGATAACTTTAAAGTCTAAACATGGGAATCCAGCCAAAACGCCTTTATCCAACATACTCTTAAAGCCCTTTTCAACCGCCGGCCAATATTCGCGCGGTACGTTACCACCAGTAACTGCTGATTGAAACACGAAACCAGTACCTGGTTCACCTGGCTCAATAATATAATTGATTTTACCGTATTGACCTGAACCACCTGATTGTTTCTTATGTGTATATTCGTCTTCAACCGATTTAGTAATGGTTTCACGGTAAGCTACTTGAGGTTTACCAACAACCACATCTACACCATGAGTACGTCTTAATATATCAACCTTAATATCAAGATGTAACTCACCCATTCCTTTAAGGATAGTTTCGCCACTGTCTTCATCCGTTTCAACATGGAATGAAGGATCTTCTTGGATCATTTTACCCAAGGCAATACCCATTTTTTCAGAAGCCGCTTTATCTTTTGGAGAAATCGCTAATGAGATAACGGGATCAGGGAAAACCATAGGCTCTAAAGTCGCAGGGAACTTAGGATCACATAAAGTGTGTCCGGTTTGTACATTCTTCATACCCAGAACCGCAACAATATCACCAGCTTGCGCAGATTCAAGTTCAGCACGAACATCAGCATGCATTTCAACGATACGACCGATACGTTCAGTTTTTCCAGTAAATGTGTTCAGTACTGAAGTACCTTTTTCTAATTTACCTGAATAGATACGTAAGAAAGTCAATGCACCAAAACGGTCATCCATAATCTTGAATGCCAAAGCACGTAATGGTTTATCAGCATCAACGATAGCAAAAGTACCTGTTGGGTTACCTTCTAAATCAACTTCTGGCTGTGGATTAACTTCAGTAGGGCAAGGTAAGTAATCAATAACGCCATCTAAAACCAACTGCACCCCTTTGTTCTTGAACGAAGATCCGCAGAAAGTTGGGAAGAAATTAAGATTAATAGTACCTTTACGTAAACAACGTTTAATAGTATCAATATCAGGCATGTCGCCTTCAAGATAAGCTTCCATGACATCATCAAATTGATCAGCCACTTGATCTATTAATTTTTCACGCCATTCTTTAGCCAGTTCTACCATATCAGCAGGAATGTCTTGAATAGTGTAATTCATAGGATCGCCTGAGTTATCCCATACCCATGATTTTTCGGTTAATAAATCAACCACGCCGATGAATTCGTCTTCAGTACCAATCGGTAAGGTCATAACAACAGGCACTGCACCCAGAACTTCTTCAACTTGCTTAACAACGCGATAAAAGTCAGCGCCGATACGATCTAATTTATTAATATAGATAACACGCGCAACTTTAGAGTCATTCGCATAACGCCAGTTAGTTTCTGATTGAGGCTCTACACCACCTGAACCACAGAAAACGCCGATACCGCCATCCAATACTTTAAGTGAACGATAAACTTCGATAGTAAAGTCAACGTGTCCTGGGGTGTCGATAATATTAAAACGGTAATCTTTCCAGAAACAAGTCGTTGCTGCTGACTGAATGGTAATACCACGTTCACGTTCTTGATCCATGAAATCGGTCGTTGTTTCGCCGTCATGTACTTCACCGATTTTATGAATCTTACCGGTAAGCTTTAAAATTCGCTCGGTAGTTGTTGTTTTACCAGCATCAACGTGAGCGAAGATACCAATATTTCTGTAGTGCGCTAAATCTGTCATGTTTTTACTCTAAAGTTGGGCATAAAAAACTTTTTTGGTGATCCCTTTCATGTAGACACACACAACTGTGAGTTACAGAGAGATCGTATTGGGGCATTAAAAGCCCCCTTGCCGTAAACTACTGTCAATAACCCCCTGACCGTAGAGGCAAGGCGTGGATGAAACATGTCGGATACTTGCAGATCACTCAAAGCTTAAGTACAGGCTGTGGACCACTCTTTGATAGTTGCCAGCAACGCTGAGCAAATATCAGCTTTGAAAGTTGACCATTTTAACCTAAAAACTCGACACAAATACAGCAAAACAAGAAATCAACCTTGCATTTATTAAAAAGTATGTTTATTTAGGGCTATTAGCACTCGAACTTATTCAGAATCAAGTTATTCACAACTCCTGTGGATAACTCTGTGCATTAATTGTTACCTAGATCGCTTAGTGACGGTTTTTATTACCCTTTTATTAGATCGCACAGAAACAAGACCATAATAAAATCATATTAACTTACAATAAGTTAGCATTAGCACCATCAAAGAATACCGTCATAGCCTGACAGCTTAAAGTCCAGCTAAGTCATTGATTGTTTCTGTGCAAAAGCCCAATGCTTTATTACACCCCCCCTCTTAATCCCTCTCATCCCAAAGCTTATCTAAGCGTTTAGCCGATATAGGATAGGCCGTTTTAAGTTGCTGAGCATAGACAGAAACCCTTAACTCCTCTATGGCCCAACGAAAAGCATCTTGCTCTGGAACCAGCGCTTCCTTTTTAAGCTTTTTCTCTATGTCTTTCCAAAAACGAAGCGCATAACGACTCACTTCTTGAGATTTTTGTAAATTATTATCAAACTTATCTAAACGATATAATATGGCTTTCAAATACCTAGGAATCGCTTGTAGCTGCTGATAAGGGGTATTGCGAATAAATCCGGCATACACCAAAAAATTCAACTGCTCATTAATATCTTGTGCCAGAGGATCGCTGGCCTTCAAAGTCCGCTCTAAGTCTTTTTTGATAAGCGCGTAAAGCGCCATAATTTCCAACGCTATTTTACCGGCATGATTAGCGACACCCATTAAGCCGGCTTTATTTTCCAACAAACTTTTCTCGAATGCTTGCTGGGTACGTAAGGTTTTACCTTCAACAAAAACGCTGTATAAAATCGCCGTGAGCATATCGTTTTTATAGGAATTTTCACCAACGACAGTGACTAAGGGATGTTTCGGTAAACGATTGTAACTGAGTTCTGAGGCCGCTGACTGCGGTATGTTTTTAATCAGATAGGTGCATTCTTTGCGTAATTGCAGTTGAATTAAGCGCATTAAACCCGATTGATGCTGCAAAGAGGCTTTTTGCTCAGTATCAAAAATACGCACGCCCACTGTATCGCCTTCATCAACTATGGCAGGAAAGCCATTTAAGGTTAGGCCATTCTGAATAAATTGATAAGTTTCGGGCAAATCATCGAAGGCCCATTGAATACAACCTGTGTAATTGAGCTCATCAGCGGCAATCTGATCAAAACTGCTTTCCGCCTTAAGCGTATATTTAAGCTGTAAAGCTTTTAAATCACGACCATAATCAAGTAACTGCCCTTGCTCATCAATGACCCTGAAATTCATGCGTAAATGATAGGGCAAATCTTGTAGACTCCAGGCATTCAAGGGAATAGCCTCTCCAGTCAAGATGCGTAAACGATAACCTAACCATTCCTGCAAAGTGCCCTTGAAATCAGGCTCTATTTCTAAGCATTGTTTAATGGTTTGTGGCACCGGCACAAAATGTTTTCTAATATTTTTAGGCAAGCCCTTAATTAAAGCCACACACTTTTCTTCTAACAAGCCGGGCACTAGCCATTCAAAAGAGGATTGGGAAAACTGATTTAATTGATGTACTGGAATAATGGCGGTCACACCATCTTCATCATGCCCTGGTTCAAAGCGATATTGCAGGGGAATACTTAGATTATTCCTAGAACCTAAGCACACCCTTGGAAAGGTATCAGGGAAATCCCACTCATTAACAAATTCCTGCTCTTGATCGCGCGTTAAATCTTCCTTGGTTAAAAATAAAATCTTGGGATTCGCTCTTTCCTCGACTTTACGCCAGGTATCTAAAGTAATGCCACTGACAATTTCAGGCGGCAACTTGTTATCGTAGAATTGATACAACCATTGCTCATCTTCGACCAAATCAACGCGCCGACCTTTATGCTGAATAATACCAACTTCTTCCAGCAGCTTTTGATTGGCCACGTAAAAAGGCGCATTACTGTGGTAATCATGATCTACCAAAGCTGAGCGGATAAAAATCTCCCTCGCAGCTTTAGCATCAACATGTTCATACGGAATCTTACGACCGGCTTGCAAGGTCAAACCATAGAGTAAGGTCCGTTGAGATACCGCACTGCGTCCGGTCTTCTTTTCCCAATGCGGGTCATAGTAATTATGCTTAACTAAATGTCCTGCACATAGCTCTATCCATTCAGGCTCGATTCTAGCCACGGTACGTGCATAAACCTTACTAGTTTCAACTTGCTCCGCCGCCATGATCCACTTAGGTTTAATTTTATGTAGTCCAGAGCCAGGGAAAATAAAGAACTTTAAACCCCGCGCGCCCAAATACTCATATGGATCATGACGAAAGCCGATGTTTGATAGCATGCCCGTTAATAACGCTCTATGCACTTTCTCATAACCGGCCTCATCAGTATTGGGGTGCATTTTCAAATCACCTTTTACGACCTGCATGACTTGGGCGTGTATATCAAACCATTCGCGCATACGCATATAAGATAAAAAATTATCCGTACAATACTTGCGTAGTTTGCTATTCGACAAATGCTTCTTCTGGACTTCGTAGGTATTCCAAATATTCAGCAACGTTAAAAAATCTGATTCAGGATGACGAAAAGCGACATGCTTGGCATCGGCTTGCTGCATTTTATCGGCAGGCTTTTCACGAGGGTCTTGTACACTTAACGCCGAAACGATAATCGCCACTTCAGTTAAACAATGTTCATCTGCAGCGGCAATCAGCATACGCGCCAATTTAGGATCGGTAGGGAACTTGGCTAACTGCCTCCCAGTTTCAGTCAACTTGCCAGATTTATCCAAGGCATTAACTTCATGCAGTACATTTTTACCATCCCGTATCATCTTATCTTCGGGTGGTTCTAAAAAGGGGAAATCTTCAATATCACCCAAATTTAAGGCCGTCATTTGTAAAATAACCGCCGATAAATTGGTGCGCATGATTTCAGGCTCGGTAAATTCCGACCTCGCTAAATAATCATCATGCGAATACAAGCGAATACAAATACCTTCGGCAACCCGACCGCAACGCCCTGCTCTTTGATTAGCAGAAGATTGCGAAATACGCTCAATAGGCAATCG
>CAIVGC010000248.1 GCA_903905335.1 uncultured Methylococcaceae bacterium | reverse complement strand
CAGCGCTAGAACTTGGGTTAATGGTTTTACTTTCTATTGATGTCATAACTTTCCTAAACAGTGAATATTGAGGAAGTTTGGCATGATACGGATGAACAATAAATGACGTCGAGAATTAAGCGCTTACCATAAAGTGCATAATATTTGTGGATATTGAGGATAGACAGTATGAAAATTACGCTAGGACTGGGTTTAGATGGGCTTAAACCTAATATATCGCCTTCGACTATCGGTATTAAAAAAGTAGAGCCATGGACTTACTGGCTATACTTGAAACCCAGTGTGGCATAGCGCCGACGGTCTATTCTCTTACTACGCGTATTGTTTAAAATCTGTAAATTACTGTTTTAAGTTGAAATTACCAATTAATACTCCTAATTACCTACGCATATTAACGGTTTCCTGCCAAGCCGCAAACTCCAGCGGCCTCAAGCCAAAACGAACCACATTACCTGCATGCAGATTTTCAAACTCTGCAATGATTAACTGAACAAACCGCTCACGATCTTCCTCAAGCACAGTATTGGGCATTACTAGCTTAACATTGCCCACATCTGCTAATTTTCCTGTTCTTATAAGGCTTGCAACGGTGGTACTTAGTTGTAATCGATAGCGTAGTCTAAAGGTATCTGGTGGTACTAAATGCTGTTGGACTGCCACATATTGCTGACAAGATCTTTCATAAGCCCAAATAAAAACATCACGTAATAATTCCACTCGGTTAAGTTCATAAATTCCAATCATGCCATCGACATAAGCTTGTTGTGGTACATCGATAAAAGATAGCGGGCATAGGTTGTGGCGAATTAATGGAATATTTGCCGCCAACCGTGAAACTCGTTTATTCACATCTTCGAAGGGTTGAAGATAGGGTAGATGCACCATTAAGAAGAAGGCTTGCTCAAAAGGATCAATTATTTCAGCCGCCATATCAATAACGATACCAAACAACTCCTCTAAACGCTGGGGTAAGGCAATAGGCAGATAAACGCTACCGCCAATATCGACCGCTCGATTTCGAATACGTCCACACATTAAAGGATCAACCATTAGGCCATCCGACAAAAAAGCGTGTAAAGAAATGATGGTTTCTTTTGAAACATCGGTCTGATCAATATTCATGACCAAATATTCAATGGCAGATTTATGATTAAGGATCATCTGCGTTTCCATCGCATCTTTACCTTCTGCTGCTTGACCAAATTCGATTAATCTTTCGGTATCCAGTTGACTGTAAGTATTTCCTTCTAATTGGGATGAGGCCCAAGATAAATCAATCAATAGTCGGTTAAGAATGTCGCGAGCAAAAGTGCCTGCTGGGGTATTTTCAGCGGGTGAGCGACCTAAGCTATGTAACTGCTCTCGAATAGTGGTCGGTAGGTAATAGGTTTGATTGGGGTGGTATTGTTCTAAGAATTCAGTCTTATAACTTACAGGCCTACGTTGTTGGCGTGGTTTTTTGACATAGTTTTTAATGTCCTGAGCCTCGGCAGATAGAGGCACATAAACCTCAGCAGCCATTTCGCAATTAACGTCATTAGCTAAACCATTTAACAGTGCTATGGTATCTGGAATTAAATATTTAAGCGTTCGGCCTGCTCCAAAAGTAGCAATACGTTTTTGAGATACTAGTGCTGCTAAGCGCCGCTGTAGAGTACGCTTACTGGTGCTATCTATCGTTTTACTAATAGAGT
>CAIVGC010000247.1 GCA_903905335.1 uncultured Methylococcaceae bacterium | reverse complement strand
GACAATCTACTCATGCTGACCTTATCACGCGGTGGACCTATCGTATGGATGAGTGAAATTGATGCCACAAAAGTGGGCATTAAAGACAATGATTGGATAGAAGCCTTTAATGTGAATGGGGCATTGGTTGCTAGAGCTGTCGTCAGTCAACGAGTACCCGACGGCTTATGTATGATGTATCACGCCCAAGAAAAAATCGTCAATATGCCGGGTGCAGAAACCACGGGGGGACGCGGCGGCATTCATAACTCGGTAACCCGTGCAACCCTTAAGCCTACACACATGATAGGCGGTTACGCTCAGTTAAGTTATGGCTTTAATTATTACGGCACGGTGGGATCAAATCGAGATGAATTTGTCATTATCCGCAAAATGAGCAAAGTGGATTGGCTGGAAGAACAAACCGCATCGGGAGAGGAAAAATGAAAATTCGCGCACAAATAGGCATGGTATTAAATCTGGACAAGTGTATCGGTTGCCATACTTGCTCGGTAACCTGTAAAAACGTTTGGACGTCCCGTAAAGGCGTGGAATATGCGTGGTTTAATAATGTTGAAACTAAGCCAGGTATTGGCTTTCCGCAGCAATGGGAAAATCAGGATAAGTGGAATGGCGGCTGGGTACGAAAAATCAATGGCAAGATAGAACCGCGTCAAGGCAGTAAATACAAAATCATGCGCAATATTTTCGCCAATCCTGATTTACCCGAAATTGACGATTATTACGAACCGTACGATTTTGATTACCAGCATTTGCATACCAGTAAAGAATCGAAAAACCCACCGACGGCACGGCCCTATTCGGTGATTACTGGCAAGCGCATGGAAAAAATTGAAGGTGGCCCGAATTGGGAGGAGATTCTGGGTACAGCGTTTTCATCTCGTTCTCGTGATACCAATTTCGATAACATCCAAAAAGACATGTACGGTGAGTTTGAAAACACCTTCATGATGTATTTGCCGCGTTTGTGCGAACACTGTTTAAATCCTACCTGTGTAGCGGCCTGCCCTAGCGGTTCAATTTACAAGCGTGAAGAAGATGGCATTGTGTTGATTGATCAAGACAAATGTCGCGGCTGGCGCATGTGTGTTTCCGCCTGTCCTTATAAAAAAATCTATTACAACTGGGAAACCGGAAAGTCGGAAAAATGCACCTTCTGTTACCCTCGCATCGAAGCCGGTGAGCCTACCGTGTGCTCAGAAACCTGCGTTGGGCGTATACGTTATTTAGGCGTATTGCTGTATGACGCAGATCGTATTGAGGAAGCGGCCAGTTGCGAAAATGAACAGGATTTATATCAGCAACAGCTAGATGTATTTCTCGATCCCTTTGACGAACAGGTGCTGGCTCAAGCGCGAGCCGAAGGTATTCCCGAATCTTGGTTAACAGCCGCCCAAGCATCACCCGTTTATAAAATGGCGATAGACTGGAAAGTCGCCTTCCCATTGCATCCTGAATTTCGCACAATGCCAATGGTCTGGTACGTACCTCCGCTATCGCCTATTCAATCAGCGGCGGAACACGATCAAATTGGCATGGATGGCGACATACCTGATGTGCGATCTTTACGCATTCCTGTGCAATATCTGGCCAATTTACTCACCGCCGGCAAAGAAGAGCCTGTGGCCTTAGGCTTGGAACGTATGTTGGCCATGCGCGCTTATATGCGTAGCAAAACCGTTGAGGGTGTCATTAATACCACAGTATTGGAACGTGTAGGTTTGACTGAGCAGCAAGTTGATGACATGTATCACACCATGGCCATTGCCAATTACGAAGATCGCTTTGTCATTCCAAGCAGTCATCGCGAATACGCCAGTTCTACCTTTGATGCCTATGGTGAGCAAGGCGGCTGTGGCTTTAGTTTTGGTAGCGGCTGTTCGTCTGGCAATAGTGACACCAACCTATTTGGTGGCAACAGCAAGCCACAACGTGGCGCTGGTATTCCCATCAAAATTCCTATTAAAGTGGAATCGGTAAAATAAGGATACATGATGCGTACTCTAAAAGTTTTATCCTTATTATTAAGCTATCCAGAAGCCGAAATGCTAGCCGCACTCGATGAGATGGCTGATATTATTGAGCAAGAAAATCTATTATTGGCAGCTCATAAAAAAGCAGTATTAGCACTGATTGACTCTTATCGCGGCGTCGATCTTCTGAACGTACAAGAAGCTTATGTAGCCTTATTTGATCGAGGACGATTTTTGTCTTTGCATATTTTTGAGCATGTACACGGCGAATCTCGTGATCGTGGCCAAGCGATGGTTAATTTGTTACAGATGTACGAAGCCCACGGTTTTGAGCTATCGACGCATGAATTACCAGATTACATCCCCTTATTTTTGGAGTTTCTTTCGCAACAAGAACAAACCGAAGCCATGCAATTATTGCACGATGCTATGCCGGTATTAAGCTTATTAGGCGCAAGACTCACTGAACGTAGCAGTCCATTTAACGCTATTTTTGAGGCACTAGCTGGTTTTGCAGGTGAACCTGAAGCACTAGCAGACATCTTACAACTAGCGGCTACCGAAGGCGAAGACGAAACCCTAGTCAACATGGACAAAATCTGGGAGGAAGAAGCCATCAGTTTTATGGGCGCAAAAGACGCCTGTACCAGCCAAACAGCCACCGTCAACCCAATGACAATCATGCCGCGCGAACAGTATTTAAAAGCGCAACATCGTTCTCTTTAAGGAGTCTATCGTGAATTATCTTAATACCTTATTATTTGGTTATTACCCCTATATAGCGATCAGCGTATTTTTTATTGGTAGTCTGGCGCGATATGATCGTGATCAATACACCTGGCGCACCGGTTCCAGCCAATTTTTACGTGCCAAAGAATTAAGATTGGGTAGTAATTTGTTTCATATCGGCATTTTGTTATTGTTTGTCGGGCATTTTGTCGGCTTGTTGACGCCACCTGCGGTTTATCATGCTTTGGGTCTTTCAACATCGGCGAAACAACTGCTGGCTGTCGTCGCGGGCGGCGTTTTCGGTAGCGTATGTTTAAGAGGGATTCTGATTCTGATTCGTCGCCGTTTAAACGATCCCCGAATTCGTGCCACCAGTAGCCGTATGGATATTTTTATTCTGTTGTTAATCGGCGTACAGCTGGCGTTGGGACTGATGACCTTGCCCATTTCCATTTATCATTATGATGGCGCGAACATGTTGTTGCTGTCGGAATGGGCGCAACGCATCGTGACCTTTAGGAGTGGTGCGGCGGAGCAACTCGGCGAGATTGGCATTATCTTCAAATTACATTTATTTCTGGGGCAAACTCTATTTTTAATATTTCCATTCAGTCGCTTAGTGCATGTCTGGAGTGTACCGCTGGGCTACGTCTCACGTCCCTATCAGGTTGTACGAAGACGTTAAGGTTTTTAGCTGTTTTTTTTCAGAAGGCATCAATAGCCGATTAACCTAATTTATACGAGATAAAAATCTAATGTTAGCAACTGAACACTTAATGAAAGAACACCAACTTATTTTAAAATATGTTGATTTATTGGAACGCTATGTTGAACTCAACTCTAAAAATAGCGAGCCTTCTTTGTTGTTTGAAAAAGCCCCCATCTTTATTCAGTTTATCCATGAGTTTGCTGACGAATTTCATCATGCGAAAGAAGAAAATATTCTGTTTCGTTATCTTGAAGAGCCGGGTGTTCTGAGCCACTGCAATCCGATTCCGCAAATGTTAAATGAACACGGTAAAGCCAGGGAATTGGTACTGAATATGGAAAATGCCTTGCTCAGCAACGATATCGATAAATTAGAGGTCAATGGCGTGCAGTATGCTCGACTTCTAAAAGAGCATATCTATAAGGAAGATAACATTCTGTATCCGATGGGGGAGCGTGGACTTTCTGATACGGCTAAATCCTCTTTGTTAAAAGAATATGCCGAAACTGATGAGCGCTTAGACAGCCAAAGCATTTGGTGTAAATATCAAGCGCTGGCTGCTGATCTTGAAAGCCGGTTAAACTGATTTTCCTCTGCAATCTGATTATAACAGAGATAAATATATGAATATTTACAATAGATCGACAGTTATTTTTATAGTCTTAAGTAGCTTAATAAGTGCTTGCTCTGATGAAGCAAAGAACAAGGCGATGGCCGAAAAATACAACGCAGTTCAAGCAGAGAAACTAAAGCACAAAGCGATGTCGGCCGAAGAAATGTCTGCGCATTCAGGTGAAGAAATGCATCATGCCATGCCTATGGCTAATGAAACTACAACTACGCCAAAAATAGATACCGATGAAATCGGCCGTCGAGCAGATGACTTGCCGCCGCCGATTAATCGTAAGCAGTCACAACGCTTGAGTATTGATCTTTATAGCGATGAAGTGGTCGCAGAAATGATGCCTGATGTTACTTACCAATATTGGACTTATAACGGCAAAGTACCTGGACCGTTTATCAGAGCCAGAGCCGGCGATCAGATAGAAATAAATTTGAGCCACGGTAAACCAAGCGTTGCTCATGAAACCCATAGTCAACACACCTCGTCTGAACATGCGGCCGCCGGTCATTCTGCTCATTCCATCGATTTGCATGCCGTTGTTGGTCCTGGTGGCGGCGCACCATTAATGCAAGTCGCTCAAGGTGATCAAAAAAGTTTTAGTTTTAAAGCTACGCGTCCGGGTATTTATATTTATCATTGTGCAAGTCCGCATGTGCCAACTCATATCGCCAATGGCATGTATGGCATGATTCTGGTAGAACCTGAACAAGGTCTATCAAAAGTCGATCGTGAGTTTTACGTGATGCAAGGCGATTTTTACACCCATGGTAAATATGGCGATAAAGGGCTACAAGCCTTCAGTAAAGAAAAGTTGTTAAATGAGCATCCTGAATATTTTTTATTCAATGGTCGAGTTAACTCGCTCAGCGGTGAACGTGCTTTGAAAGCCAAAGTTGGTGAAAAAATCCGTCTATTTGTAGGCGTTGGTTCTCATATCGCGTCTAATTTTCATATCATCGGCGCTATATTTGATAACGTATATCAAGATGGAGCGATTACGAATCCGCCACTCAGAAACGTTCAAACTACAATTATAGCGCCCGGCTCAGCAGTTATGATCGAATTTACTGCTGAAGTTCCAGGTAAATACCTGCTTGTTGATCATAGTCTGGCTCGTGCAATTGACAAAGGCGCACTGGCAGAATTAGTCATAGAATAGTCGATTGAAAGTAACAATACAGACTATTGTGTAGCCAAAATTATTGAACAAAAAGGCCACCCAGACAATATTCATACTGAATCGAATCAATATATTGAAAAATGTTCGAAAGTAGCACTCAACAGTTCGACATTATTTATTAGATACTCATATTCTCATAGCTAAAAAAACGGCCTAAGCTCTTAATTGAGCTTAGCAACTGGTGGAACTCGAGCCGCTAAAAATCACCTGCAAATAATTTCACATAATCAACTTTGACGCTGTTTTCACCCATTGATCTGCACTGATTTTCGTCTTAAGTATTACATTATAAAAACATGAAGATAGAACAAATTTTATCGTTTTTTTTCTAATGAGTAATTTCCAAAGCTTGAAATTAAGTCTTTCCATTTAGCCGCCTAGTTTAGGTATGGAGCGCACCTATCAAGTTGATCACAGACGTTAACTAAATTCTTAGCTTCATATCAACAAGCAAAATCCAATTCATAACAAAACACATACTCTCTTGTTATACTTGCCCTACAAATTACTGTTTTTCTATCGTTACCCTTTATGCAGTCTATAAAAACTTTTAGTTGCCTGATACTTATTGTGTTAATTAACATTGTCTTCACTTGGTATCAAAACCAAGCCCAAGACGCAGGCCCTGATGTTCCTTCGGGAAAATTACGAAGCCTATCTTTCGCGCCCTATCATGATGGATTTAGCCCTAACGTAGGCAAATTTCCTTTGCCGGAACATGTGGATGCGGATTTGGGAACTGTGGCAGATAAAACCTACACCATTCGTACCTATTCGGTAGGTGGAGGCATGCAACCCACGCCAGAATTTGCCCGAAAACATGGCGTAGATATGATCATGGGAGGCTGGCTAGGAGATGGTCACAAAGAAAACAAACTTGAAATTGCCGCACTGATTCAAGCTGCAAACCAAAATCAAGATGTTGTTAAACGAGTCATTGTCGGTAATGAGGTGTTACTCCGTAAGGATATGGATATCGACACCCTGATCGGATATATCCGCCAAGTTAAACAAGCTATTGTGCAACCGGTTACTTTTGCAGATGTCTGGTCAAGCTACATACAATACCCACAACTGTTTAATGAGGTCGATTTTATTACCATACATATTTTACCCTATTGGGAGGATGAGCCAGTGGCTATTGAACAGGCCATCGCTCATGTGGAAAAAATCGTCAAACAAATTGAGGACAAAGCACACAGCATGGGTGTCAACAAACCTATTTTGATTGGCGAGTCAGGATGGCCTGCTGTCGGTCGGCAACGTGGATCTGCTGTTCCCAGTGTTGTCAATGAAACCCGCTTTATACGCAATTTGATCCAGGCCGCTAATCGCCACGGCTTCGATTACAACATTGTCGAAGCCTTTAATCAGCCATGGAAAAGTAATAATGAAGGCGTAGTAGGAGCTAATTGGGGCTTGCTGAACATCGACCGAGAGCCGGTGTTTCCGCTCACAGGTCCAGTTTTTGAAAATCCTAACTGGCATCTGGAACTGCTTTGGTCCGTGATGATTTTGTTAATTGCGGCAATCATTTTCTTTAAGTCGCTAAAAACAATGTCGCTCACAAAAATTCTGGCTTTTTTGACCTTGGCGCAACTCTTCAGTATTTGTTTAATAACGATGACTGACCTGCTTTGGCATACCAGTTACAATTTATGGCAACAGATGTATTGCGTGCTTATAGTGTCTAGCAATGTGCTATTGTCGAGCTTGTTACTGCAACGTTATAGCGATCTTTTTAATAACAGGCCAACTGCTGAAATCTTAGCCAAAATTTTACGTATTAGCTATTTATTATTTGCTGGTTTAGCGCTGTTTAAAACTTACCACCTAGCCTTAAATGCCCGCTATCTGAGTTTCGAGAGCGAACAATTCGCGATACCTGTCTTAGGAATTCTAAGCTTTATACTTTACTCAGCTTTAGAACAGAAAACCCTTAATTGGAAAGCCATCTCATTACCTAAAATTACCGACTGCAATCTCCAGAGCAACTGGGAGCACTATTTTTCTTACCTGTTGACTTATGGAATACCAGCGGTTGTGATTGGCGAATGCTACATTTTCATGAGTGGCTACGATTTTAAACAAACCCACCCTGATCTTCTACAAGGCATACCGATAGCGATGAGCTATAGCTTAGAAAACCAGCAATTATTATGTTGGTTATTTTACATACTAATTCTGACAATACCTTTCTGGCATCGCCCAACCGAGAGCTTACTTTCAAAGCATTCTCAACGATGATTTATTAGAATACTCAGAACAAGTTTTGGTAGGAAAGCTCTTTAATAAAATCATAAATCATTCAAAAACTTACAAGAGTCTAAAATTGATCATCAAGATAATTATCAGTTAACCTACAAGATATCAGCAAACTACTTCTGCGTTGTCATATCAACTCTCACCTAGCTTAACTATAGGAAGAGACAGATCTATGAAAATTTTGGGAGAGTAATCATAAAACATCTACTTATCTTTTTACTAAGCCTTGCAATGACACAATCAGGATGTGCAATTTTTGATCAATCTGTACCCTATCCCCCAAGAACCTTTCATAAAGCCTAGGTAAATCCTTTAGCAGCTTATGGGGCTGGTTTTCAATATGGCAATCTAAATATCAACAGCAGTGCCTTAGTGGCTCAAACATTAATAAATAAAGCTATGGAGCGATTAGAAAAGAATCGCCTATGATCATCGCCAGCTTTGTCGATTCAGACGATATGACTTCCACCAATGGTTTTGGACTTATGCTAAGCCAACAGTTCTCAACTCAATTAGTTGATAGTGACTATCATGTTGTTGAGTTACTGCTTCGAGAGAATATTTATATTACTGACAGATGTTACGCAGCGGCAATCGAGCCGCCTTTTCTTTGGATACTTTCTTTTGGCGGAGCAAAAGAAAGTATCTCGCCTTCGGGTGCGATAACCCGATTAATACATCGTCTCGATAGCGATCTCATTATTTGTTTTTTTATAAACCGCTGAATGGCTGCGTAACATCAGTTACTGAAAAAGGTAGCAAATTTTTATTATCCAGAAAAGCCTAAGAATTAAGTCGGGCTTATAAAGCTCATGCCGCTGTCGTGGGTACTGATACTGTCTTTGTTAACTCGAAAATCGTAGATATTTCCACTAACGCTGTGCTTGCCACTTATAACTTTACTATCGCTCTTGATGAGAATATTAAAAAGATGCTGGAAATATGGTTTCTGGTTACACATCCTGTCATCGATAAAAAGCTTTATGATAAAATCCTGATGACACGATGCAATATCATTATGAGATATTACATAAAGCCTGCAGGATATGACAAAAGACCGCTTTTAGATATATCAATGTTCAAATGTTCGCTGCTGCGAGATTTCAGGCTATAAAATAAAGCATAGCCAACTATTTGATACCTAGGCCTTAGGCGGCACGTAACCCTCTGGCATTTGATTATTGCCTTCAAATAAAAACTTGGTACGCTCATTGGCCAGAAACTCTCTAGCCTTGGGATCAAAACTAGCCAATTTATTTTCATTTATTAGCATAGTTTGCTTACCCAACCACTCTTTCCAAGCTTGCTTTGAAACATTTTCAAAAATTTCTAGGCCTTTAGCCCCAGGAAAAGGTACTTCATCAAGACCTTCTGCTTCTATACCTAACTTTACGCAGTTAACTAATTTTGCCATTGTTGTTATCTCCAATATGTTGCTGCAATAGTAATTTAATTGGCGCTGGCAAACCCAACGCGTCTTTCTGCTTAGGGTTATACCAGAGCGCTTGATTTGCTTCCATCACAAAATTTATGGGGTTATCTGTTTGCATCAACAATGTTTTGTAATCTAAATGATAATGGGAGAAGGTATGGCGCTGAACAGCTAACATCTGAGTATCATAAGCGCTTATCTGTTTGGCTAAGCACCAATCATGCGCCGCATCAATATCATCAAACTCTGGCAGACTCCATAAGCCACCCCAGATTCCGGTAGGTGGTCTTTTTTCCAAATACACTTGATTAAGATGATTACTGAGCATTAACAAAATTAAGGTTTTAACTGACAATACTTTTCTAGGCTTAGGTGTAGGCAATAAAGAAACCATGCCCTGCTGCTTTGCTAAGCAATGACTTTCAAGAGGACATTGATCGCACGCTGGTTTACTGCGGGTACAGATAGTTGCACCTAAATCCATCATCGCTTGCGTATAATCAGCAACACGCGCTATCGGTGTTAGCTGCGCACTGATCTCCCATAAAGCTTTATTAACCTGACTATTGCCAGGCCAGCCATTAATGGCCTTAAAGCGCGCCAGTACTCTTTTTACATTGCCATCAAGGATAGGCTCGCTTTTCTTAAAAGCTATGCTAAGAATAGCTCCTGCGGTCGATATACCTATACCAGGCAAAGCCACCAACTCATCCAAAGTTTCAGGAAAATAACCCTGTCCTACAATTAATTGCGCAGCTTTATGTAAATTACGTCCTCTTGCGTAATAGCCTAAACCTGACCATTGCTGCAAGACCTGATCTAGCGGTGCTTTTGCCAAATGTTCGATGGTCGGAAATTGCTCTATAAAAGAATTAAAGTAAGGAATGACGGTGATGACTTGCGTTTGTTGCAACATGATTTCTGACAACCAAACACTATAAGGTGTGATAGCCTGCTGCCAAGGTAAATCTTTACGTCCATGCACATCGAACCAAGCAAGAACCTGCTGTTGGAATAATAAAGGACTCATAATGATAATCAGTGCTTACCAAAAAGACCTTTTAATAAATTACCAACTCCCGGTCCAATTTTTTGATCAATCTTATTAACGATACTGTCTATTTTGTCTTTATTCTTTTCAACAAAGTCCGCTATTTTGGCTTTATTTTTTTCTGTTAATAACGCAGAAACATCTAGCGTATAATTAGGCTGACTTAAGCTACCAGTGACGGCCATTGATATGGGCGCATCATAAAGCTGCTCCGGGCTAGTAGCAGTGGCCGCTGCCTTGATAAGCTGAGCTTGTAATTTATAATCCAGTTTTTCTGTATTAAGATCGAAACTGCCCTTGCCTTTAATATGTAGCTTAGCTGTCGTTGCGACTAATTCTTGACTATTAATAATGCCGTTGGCCAGTACGGAATTGCCTGAAAGACTAGAAAACCGAGTTAAATCATGATTCGCCTGAGCTGGGTCTATCGCATCACTACTAACATGAACGCGATCCAGCATCGCTTGTAAATTAAAGCCTTTGATTTCAGTGTCTTTAAATGAAAAATGTATGTCGCCAGTCACCGCCGACTTTAACTCATCGAGAGTTTGCCCTTGGCTTTTTAAATGCAAGGAGGCATCCACTAGGCCAGTCATTTGAAATTTACTTTTACTGTCTTTAAGCAAGGACTCAACATTAACATGCGTTATTTTTTCTTCCAGCGCTAGTAGGGCTTGGGGATTACGTATATCAACACTCAAATTACCGCTATAAGCACCTTGATAAAAACCCTTAGCGGATTGCCGTGCTTTAATCAGACCCTTACTTGCATTTAAGTCTAATTGATAGTCATTTAATGCTAGGCCATTGAGCTTAAGACTCGCCACATTTATTTGACCATCGATAGCTAACCGACTTAACAAATTTGTCGGAATGCTATAAGTAGCCAAGCTCATAGCGACTAATGGACTGAATAACTTACTAAGCGCATGTTTTGTGGCTGAGGGCAGATAACTATCAACATCAAGATGATCCGCTGTTAAATTAATAGCTATGGCAGGCTCAACAAAATTCAGTAGCCCTACTGAGCCATTTATTTGAGCATTATCGATGCTTAAGTTTAGGTCTTGTAAATCAAGGCTATTATCCGTAGCAGACACATTAAAATGCAGTGATGTCTGGGTTAAGGCTTGTTTATCAGCTAAGTCGAAAACCTTAATACCGAACTTAGACATAAGCTCTCTAGGGTTAAAAGTCGACAAGATCACCGACCCTTTAAGCGCATAATGATCATCAAGAGTAGTTGCTGACAAATCAGCACTAACAACTATATCGTCGGCGACTAGCTTTAATCCAGAAACTTTTAGGGATTGCGCCGGTTTATCTAGAGCAACATTAGGCGCAGCAAGTGTGACCGCAAAAGGCTTATCTGCAGGATTTTCTGTCGTTAGCGCTGCTTGAAAGTCATTATTATTGAATATGAAAGACTCTAGCTTTTCGGTTACGATAAGCTGAGTGTTGAATTTTATAGCCGCTTTATAAGCACTATCAGGTTTGATAAGCAGCCCTGTTAGCTCCAGCACAACGGGTTTATTAAAAGCAAAACTATCGGCCTTTAAATTAATGTCTTTAACGTATAGCTGTTTATTTGCCTGCTGATCACGCCAGTTTATCTGTGCATTCTCTATTGCAATACCGCCAACAGCCAAAATAGCTAAACTATTAAGGTCCGGTTGATTATTGTTAGCAATAATAGCTGGCGCTGCTTGCTCTGTTATATTAATCGCCGTTAAATTATCCCAATTAATTTCACCTTGTGCATTCTTTTCAAGATTCAATACCAGCCCTTTTATATCAACTCGACTCACATCAATTCTTTTGCTTAATAACGGCAATAAATTAAGTTTAATATCGCCATCTTCTAATGTAGCAAACATTTGATCTTGAAAGCCGATCTTATTACTTAAGGACATGGGGCCTGTTGAAATGCCTAACCATGGAAACACCGAAAGCTTTAAGTCACCGGTCAACACTAAATCTCTACCCGTTTTTTCTTTAACTAAAACCGAAATTTCAGGTTTGTAACTATTAGGATCAATGAAAAAATAAGCAGTAAAGACAGCAAGTACTATTAAGAGTAGCAAGGCGGCAAAGACAAACAGAATAATTTTAACGGGTTTTAGCACACTGCTTTCCTGCTCTAAATAAAGTGTAATGATTGGCTATTATGGAATATCATGCTGACCTGAAGCTAGTATGTGCTAGCCAAAATCATGACTATTGTATAACTACATAACAATAAACGAGGAGTTGAACATGTTGTTTTTAGCTAAACTTGCCGGAATTGCAGTATTGGTTTGGTTTTTTTTAACGGCAAAGAGTCAAGGCGAACAGCCTTATAAATGGGCCGTTATAGGATTAATAGGCTATTGGATAACTTGGTGGGCTATTAAATTAACAGTCGTTACGGCTTTGGTAGGGATTGTTGCAAAAAGCGCAACCATGACTTTCTTATTGATACAAATCCCTGCACTTTGCGCCATTGCGGCCGCTTTTTTTATTAGGAAAAAACTGCTTGCGGATAAGGCAGCCTAATCTTAATTAAAAAACTTAAGGTTCAGTTAGTTAATAACAACAACGAACCTTAAGCCTATTTTTAATTACAACTTATCGGCATTCTTGTTCAGATATTCAGCAACTCCGGCAGGACTTGCATTCATACCCGCGTCACCTTTAGTCCAACCTGCAGGACACACTTCACCATGCTCTTCGTGGAATTGTAAAGCATCAATCACACGAAGCAATTCATCCATATTACGACCTAATGGCAAATCATTAACTACTTGATGACGCACAACGCCACTGCGATCAATTAAGAAAGTACCACGATAAGCAACACCACCATCAGCCTCAACATCATAATCTTTAACGATAGCATGTGTTAAATCCGCAGCCATAGTGTAACGAACTGGGCCTATGCCGCCTTGATTAACAGGTGTGTTACGCCATGCATTGTGTGTAAAATGTGAATCTATAGAAACAGCAATTACCTCAACTCCACGACTTTTAAAATCATCTACACGATGATCTAAAGCAATCAATTCACTAGGACAAACGAAAGTAAAATCTAATGGGTAGAAAAAAACAACGGCATATTTACCGTCAGTCGCTTTCGAAAAACTGAATGAATCGACTATTTGACCATCGCCAAGAACTGCAGGAACTGTAAAATCAGGTGCTTGTTTACCGACTAAAACGCTCATTAATTGTCTCCAGAAATATTTAAACAACAAAAGGTTAGAACTTCACTTACCACGGCTTTTGTGGGTTCGTAGAGTATTCTACACCGGATTAGTGGGGAATTGTCTAGTATTGTTATTTTTAACTTGCTTTTATTTAAACTTTAGCCATAATTTGTAGTTAAGAGATTACAATAATTACTAAAAGATCTCAAAACAAAGGCAGCAAGGGAAACTTTTATTTGCTATTATGTTATGGCGACGTAACCCTGCTGTTAAATCAATGCTATAATTCTTGTCGAGGGGGATTATCTATATGGCAAAAAACAAACATATCACCGAACCAGATGTATTTGGCTATCAGGTGCGAATAGTAAGACGGGGCAAAGAAACTAGCCGTTATTTTTCACATAAATTATGGGGCAACAAAGGAAAGTCACTAAACGCGGCAATTACTTGGCGAGACCAGATGTTAGTCGTTTTAAAGGGTAGCAAGACTCGCTTTCTTAAGCCACCCAAAAACAAAACCACAACTGGAGTTACCGGCGTATCAAGAACTATTAAATACGATCATAGAAAAGATAAAAACTATCTTTGTTATACCGTTTTTTGGGTCTGCAACGGCAAATCCAGAAACAAAACTTTTCAAGTCGGCAATGTAGATAAAGTTACCGCTGATGATGAATTACATGCCTTTCGTACAGCAAAATTATTCAGAAGTTGCTATGAGTTTTCTATCGATAACGACATTCAATTTTATGATGATAAATTTGCCGGCTGGAAGAAAACACGGCTTTATGATCATGAACACTTAAACGCTGTTTAATACCACTGCAACCAAGGAAATTAGTTACGTAACAACCATTAAAAGCACGTTAAATACCTAAGGAATTACTAGCTTTCGTAGGTTTTAAATTGACTAATAATGCCCTCCAGCTCATCCAGACTGGTATAAGCGATAACTAATTTCCCAGAACCATTTTCTTTATGATCAATAACGACCTTTGCACCCAAACTTGCAGTTAAGCTTTCTTGCAAACGCAAAGTATCTTTGTCAATGGTTTTAATTTTTTGGATTTTAGGCTCGGAATGCAGTTCTCTAACCAAGCGTTCCGTTGCTCTTACTGTTAATCCATCTTTAACTACTTTATTAGCGGCGGTGACTTGCTTAGGGCCATCTAAAGATAATAAAGCGCGCGCATGCCCCATTTCTAGTTGATTACTGATCAGTAATTTTTTTACTTCAGGATGTAACTCAATTAAACGCAATAAATTGGTGATAGTCGTTCGAGATTTACCCACAGCATCAGCGATAAGCTGATGCGTCATTTCAAACTCTTCTAGCAATCTTTTTAATGCCTCAGCTTCCTCCAAAGGATTAAGATCTTCTCGCTGGATATTCTCAATCAGAGCAACAGCCATAGCCGAACGATCATCCATTTCCTTAACTACGATCGGCACTTGCGTCAAACCCGCCAATTGAGCAGCACGCCAACGCCGCTCACCCGCAATTATTTCGTACTTTTCATAAGCAAGTTGACGAACAATTATCGGCTGAATAATGCCCTGTGCTTTAATTGAGTCAGCTAATTCTTGTAATTTTTCTGGATTAATATCTTGGCGCGGCTGATACTTACCTCGCTGCAAATATTCAATCGGCAACAGATGCAAATGATTTTTTTCTTCTTTAACGGTAACATCACCTAATAAAGCATCAAGACCACGACCTAAACCACGCTTATTTAAAGACATTTTTTCTCTTTATGTGTATTAATTCGCCAGGCAGTAATGCTACAGCGCTATGATAATTAACTTATAACATTTCTGTTGTCAAAAGAAATAAATCAACTTTTAAAGATCACGAACTTGTTGCTCAATCTCAACCATCAATTCTTTTAAAACTAGAGCCTCTGCCAAAATAGCAAAACATTCCTGGCGACTAGGCGATTCAACTGACTCTGCTACCTTGTTAATCGTCTCAACTTCATTTAACTCTTCATCTGGGATATTTATCTTTACCGCAATAGGCCTTTCTTCATTAGTAGGGATATCAAGCAACAGTGCCTCAAGGCCTCGTCCTAAACCACGACTTTTAAAACTCATAATTTATTTCTTTCTAGCATTTCGTTCGCTAAAGCAATATAGGCCATCGAGCCACGCGAGGATTTATCATAACTGATTACTGGCAAACCATAACTGGGAGCTTCAGCTAAACGAACATTTCTAGGTATGCACGTTCTAAAAACTTTATCACCAAAATAGCGAATTAATTGCTCAGACACATCTTTAGTTAAACGATTTCTATCATCATACATAGTTCGTAAAATACCTTCCAAATGCAAACCTGGATTCACCGAGCTTTGAATATTTTGTAAGGTACTCATCAGAGCCGAAAGACCTTCCAATGCATAGTATTCGCATTGCATCGGAATTAATAAGCTATCCGCGGCTACCATGGCGTTTAAAGTCAGCATATTGAGTGATGGTGGACAATCAATCAATATGTAATCATAGTCAGCTTTAATGGGCATCAATGCATCAGCCAGTCTTTGCTCTTTACGATCCGCATGAATTAATTTAACTTCGGCAGCCGTCAAATCAGCATTCCCAGATATTACCGAAAAACCAATACTAGGCAAATGAACCACTGCTTGTGCAGCTGGCACATCCTCCATCAACAAATCATAACTAGAAAACTCGACTTCCTGCTTATCAATACCACAACCCATCGCGGCATTGCCCTGAGCATCAAGATCAATTAACAACACTCGACATTTGGCTGCAGCCAATGTAGCTGCTAAATTAACAGACGTTGTGGTTTTACCCACCCCACCCTTTTGATTAGTTATGGCAATTATTTTTCCCATACACTTACCTCAGCTACTTTATTCAAATGTATTTTAACTAAGCATCTTTCACCATCTATTCCAGGAACACTAAGAGGATAAAGCTCTGTGCTTACAGACTTCAACGTTGAAACATCAGGAACTTGCCCTTTCATTGCCAGCAACACTCCGTCTTTGTTAAGTAAATGAGCGGTTAAGCGCACAATATCTTCTAAGCTAGCAAATGCACGGGTAATCGCCAGGTCAAAGTTATTGCTGGGGCGATAAAGCTCTACACGATTATGACATATACTGACATTCGGCAGCTTTAACTCCAAAATAGCTTGTTGTACAAAGCGAGTTTTCTTAGCATTACTATCCAATAAGACAAACTCAATATCAGGAAAACAAACCGCCAGAACAATACCCGGTAAGCCAGCGCCTGTCCCTATATCAATGACCCGCTTGCCCACAATAAAAGGCACTATCGCCAAGCTGTCTAATAAATGCATAGGCACCATAGACACACGATCACGAATGGAAGTCAGATTATAAGATTTATTCCATTTTTCAATCAGGGTAATAAAAGCCAGTAATTGTTCTATCTGGTGCTCAGTCAAATTCTGGTTTAATGCTTCTAAACCAGATACCAATATTCTTCGACAATCATCCATTAGGCACTTTTCTTCTTTAAATAAACTAATAATAGGGAAATCGCAGCAGGTGTCATGCCAGGAATTCGTGAAGCCTGACCTAAAGTTTCAGGTCGCTGAGCTTTAAGTTTTTGACTTACTTCATTGGACAAGCCAGGAACACCGGCGTAATCCAAAGTATCAGGTAATCGTAAATGATCGTGACGCAGAGCTTTATCAATTTCAGTTTGTTGCCTGACGATATAGCCCTCATACTTAGCTTGAATTTCGACTTGTTCACCAACTTGATCGGCAATGGCATCGCCTCCTTCAAAAAAGCCCAGTAATCGTTGTATGTCAATTTCAGGTCTACGCAACAATTCCATTAAGTTAGCCTCTTTAAGTAGCGGCTTACCCCAGATTTCTTCAACTTGAAGAGCTTGCTCAGATTCCGCCCTCACCCATTGTTTTTTCAGATCATCCTGCAAATTAGCAATAGCATTACGCTTAGTTTCAAAGGATTGCCATCGCTCATCATCGACTAAGCCTAATTCACGACCTTTTTCGGTTAAGCGTAAATCAGCATTATCTTCACGCAATAATAAACGGTATTCTGCACGACTCGTAAACATGCGATAAGGCTCTTGAGTACCACGAGTAATGAGATCATCAATCATCACTCCAATATAAGCTTCATCTCGCCTAGGACACCAGCTATCTAGGCCTTGCGCCAAACGCGCAGCATTTAATCCAGCAATTAAACCCTGTGCCGCAGCTTCTTCATAACCGGTCGTACCATTAACTTGACCAGCAAAAAATAAAGCACTCATATGCTTAGTTTCCAGAGACATTTTTAAATCTCTAGGATCGAAAAAATCATATTCAATAGCATAACCTGGGCGGACAATTTCTGCATTTTCAAAACCTAGCATCGAACGCACAAATTCATACTGTACATCAAACGGCAAGCTGGTAGAAATACCATTAGGATAGATTTCATGAGTATCTAAACCTTCTGGCTCAACAAAAATCTGGTGAGTATCTCTATCAGCAAAACGCACAATCTTATCTTCGATCGAAGGACAGTAACGTGGCCCTATACCTTCAATAATACCTGAATATAAAGGCGACCTATCTAAACCTGCACGGATAATATCATGTGTTCTACTGTTGGTACGGGTAATATGACAAGGGATTTGTCGTGGATGCTGCGAACGTTTGCCCATAAAAGAAAACACCGGCACTGGATTATCGCCATGCTGTTCTTCTAGCTTACTAAAGTCAATGGTTCTGCCGTCAATACGCGGAGGCGTACCGGTTTTTAAGCGATCTATACGAAAAGGCAATTCACGCAAACGATCAGCTAAAGCAATCGAGGCGGGATCACCCGCTCGGCCGCCACTATAATTTTCTAAGCCGATATGAATCTTACCGCCCAAAAAAGTACCTGTAGTTAACACCACAGCCTTAGCCATAAAATCTAAACCCATCTGGGTTTTAACGCCGCACACTTGATTACCGACGACGATTAAATCAGCCACGGTTTGCTGAAACAAAGCCAAATTAGGTTGATTTTCTAGAGTATGTCTCACTGCCTGCTTATACAATAGTCGATCGGCTTGCGCGCGAGTGGCCCTAACTGCAGGTCCTTTACTGGCATTTAAGGTTCGAAATTGAATGCCGCCAAGATCTATAGCTTTAGCCATAATGCCGCCCAAGGCATCAATCTCTTTTACCAAATGACCTTTACCTATGCCACCGATGGCCGGATTACAGCTCATTTGCCCCAAGGTTTCGATATTTTGCGTTAACAATAAAGTATTCGCGCCACTACGCGCAGAGGCCAAAGCAGCTTCAGTTCCAGCATGGCCGCCCCCCACCACAATTACGTCAAAATCTTTTTTAAATTTCACAAGCTTTTTTCACTCTGAGTAGTACACTATTTGCGCCCATCCATTAGATCGGCTTTTGACTATTATAAGAGGTAAACCATGAAAAAACGTAGTAATCCAAACAAAATAGATTGTATTCCTATACAAAACCCCGTAGCCAAGTTCGCACGTCAGTTTAATAAGGCCCAAATATTTGCTGATAAAAACCAATATCGTCGTAATGCCAAACACAGGCAGCAGGAGGCTAGCCCAATAGCGTTAAAACTTAGCGTTATTGGGCTAACTTCTTGTGCGGGTTAAGGCTCACTAACGCCGCAAACACCATCAATGCTGCATCAATGTATAGCTCTTTATTTTTAATCAAAACGAGTAATTGTTCAGTATCCATAAAACAGCTTTAAGGAAATTTATTCAATCTTTCCCTTGGGTTCTATTTTATGATTAAACTTATAAGCTATGACTTTATTAAAAACTAGCCAAAGAAACTGTTTATTTAGGAAAACTTCGGCTTTTTTAATACCGAGCTATTAGAGGTAGTGCGAGTTTTAATGGAGGAATAAAACACCCCCGCCGGCCAAGCCTCACGGGGGTTACTGCAATTACTTACCTGAAATAGCTTCAGCAGAGCTGTTATTTGAGGTATGTCTTTTCTCAATTTTAGAGAAAGTTTCTGCTTGTAAAGATTGAACTGCGCCACTTTGCAAATGTTTAGTTTCGTCTTTTTTCAACATAACGACTAAAAGTACGATAGCAGCGATAGATACGCCAACGATTACCCAAGTGTTATCTTTTTCTTGTTCTTCAGCCATTTTAAAATCCTCAATAAGTTATTAATATTTATTATTCCCTCTCCTCAAGAGGGCTGTTCAACATAAACTTTTCTTGAACAGGTTGTCGTAATTTATTAAAACAACGAGGCAATTTTTATCATGAGACGTTAGGGTGTGTCAAAACTATTTTTTATAAAAAATCACCGTTCAAAAATAACCAGTGCTAGCTGCGTTCTAATTTAAAAAAAACCTAGACAGCAATAATAAATTTCACTAGCCGAAAATTCTGTCGCCAGCCTTAATAAACCGCTACATCGCCTAATCACGAAGACAATTTAAATCAATTTTCGGCTGATTTCTTAAGCCCTCAGCACCGTATAAATTTCATTCATTTAAATAATTAATGTATTCAATTATTATACAGTCCCGCAACTAAACGAAGACCAATGACCGCCTTGATAGCTACGTTTTTTAACTAAAAAAGACTGTTTTTAACGATTATTGATAGCAGGCCGTACTGTTCTTTCAAAGAATAATACGAGCAAAAGATATAAAGACATCAGCTCTAAAGACAATAACCATGACGGTGCATCAAGATTCACTGGCAACTGTAATTTAACGACATAAAGCAACACACCCAAACTAATATAAGCCAATATACGCTTAATAGGATAAGCCACAGGATAATAATATTGCCCTAAACCATAAGACACTATTGCCATAGCCGCATAACAGACCAAAGTTGCCCATGCCGAGCCTACATAACCCCATACGGGTATCCAAACGATATTAAGCACTATAGTCAACAACGCTCCCGCTAATGATACGCTAGCGCCCATTAACGTCCGGTCGGTTAATTTGTACCAGATAGCTAAATTGACATAAACACCTAAACATAAGTTCGCTAATAACAAGATAGGTACAACTTCAAGCCCTGCCCGAAACTCATCGCCCAGAAAATATTTAAAGAAATCGATAAATAAAGTCACTAACAAAAAGATAAATACGCAAAAGATCACAAAAAACTTTAAGACTTTGGCATATACACTGCGAGCATCGGCTTTATCTGCATAAGCAAAAAAGAAAGGTTCTGCCGCGTAACGAAAGGCCTGAATGAATAAAGTCATCAAGATTGATAACTTATAACAAGCGCTGTAAATGCCCAGCATTTTCATATTGGTTTGAAAATCATAGGGGAGTAAATACTTTAATAAGGCGCGATCTAACATTTCATTAATGATGCCCGCAAAACCGATGATCACCATCGGCGCTGAATAACGAATCATGCGCACAAATAATGGACGATCAAATCCCCAAGCTAAACCTTTTAATTGCGGCGACAATAATAAAAACTTAATGATACTCGCCGCTAAATTAGCGATGAAGATATAACCGATTCCTATACTGGGATTATAAATAATTCCTAACCAAGTTGAATTTTGTTCTGCATACAGCTTGGGACAATAAATAATAAAAAATAAACTCAGCAAAATAGTTACGGCTATTTCTAGTACTTTGATGCCAGCAAAACGATAAGCTTTATTTTCTGCACGCAAACGAGCAAAAGGAATGGCCGATATTGCATCTAAAACTAAGATTAAACTAAAGCACAAGACATATTCAGGATGATTTGCGTACTGTAATGCCGCTGACAGCTTGGCATTAATCAAACAGATACAGAGAAAAAAACTTAAGTTTACTAAGACAACAAAAATAAGCGCAGTTGAGTAGGCGTAATCTTGACCACTATGCTCTTTATCGCGAAAGCGAAAATATCCAGTTTCAAAGCCAAACAGTAACAGCACAGAAAAGAAGCCTGCGTAAGCATAAAATTCGGATACCACTCCATATTCGGCGGCTGAAAAATAGTAGGTATACAGCGGCACCAACAGATAATTAAGGAACCTACCAAAAATACTGCTAAGCCCATAAATAGCTGTTTGTGTAGCTAGCTTTCTGATAATTCCCATTGTGTTTCTACTCTGTAATTCGTTGATGCATCATTATAATGCTAAGCAGTTGATTTTATATAAGTCCAACTATCCATAAATCGTCATCCCGGCATGGATTGCAAAGGATCCAGAGCACATGGATGTACTCATCAGAATACATTACCCCCAATGATTCGAGTATAAAACGCAGTTAATGAATCCCTAATACAAATCCACAGGATCAACATCCAAGGTCCAATGTACTTTTTTAGCCTGCTTGAGCGCAGCTAGTTTCGGCACTAATTCATCTAAAAAGTGTTGCAATTCTTTACGCCGATTATTCTGAAACAATAATTGATAACGATACTGCCCTGCTCTTCTAGCCATAGGTGCCGATACAGGCCCTAAAATTTGCGTATGCCGCGCGTTCAGTGTTTTTATCAACTCAGTGAGCGCATGAAAGAAGATCGATGGCATATCCGATTCAGCGGCTTGTACACGCAATAAAGCTTGATAACTAAAAGGTGGCAACGACGCTAGTTTGCGTTCAGCCAACGCTGAAATTGCAAAACTTTGATAGCCTTGTTGAATCAAGGTGGCTAATAAAGGATGTTCCGGTTGCCGCGTTTGCATAATAACTTTACCGCGTTTTTCAGCACGTCCTGCACGACCTGAAACTTGAACAATCATTTGTGCTAACTTTTCGGCCGCATGAAAATCTATACTAAACAAACCGCTATCCACATCTAAGATAGCTACTAAAGTCACATTAGGGAAATGATGGCCTTTAGCAAGCATTTGCGTACCCAAAATAATGTCGACTTCGCCCTCATTAATTTGCTGAAGATAATCCTCTAGCGAGCCCTTTCGTTGCGTGGAATCACGATCTAAACGCACAGCCACCTTATCTGGAAATAATTCAGCTAGCACTTTTTCTACGCGCTCAGTTCCTAGACCTAAGGGCGTTAATTCGCCCACCTTGCATTCAGGGCAATGTTTAAGCAAGACTTCTTCTTTGGCGCAATGATGACAACGCAAGCAATTTTCATCAACATGAATTACCAAATTAGCATCACAACGATAACATCGCGCCACCCAACCACAACCATGACAAATTAAAGTCGGTGCAAAACCTCGTCTATTTAAAAACAATAGCACTTGCTCTTGCTTAGCTAAGGCTTTGTGTATTTCTTCTAATAACGCAGCCGACAAACCTTCTTGCATACGTTTATTTCTAATATCTAATAAATGCAAGGTCGGCACTATGGCCTTACCGGCACGAACTGGCAAAGCTAGTAACTGATAACGTTGTTTATTAACATTATGTAAACTTTCTAACGAAGGTGTTGCAGACCCCAATAACACTGGGATATGTAACAACTGACCTCGTACCACAGCAATGTCTCTAGCAGAAAAGCGAAAACCTTCTTGTTGCTTAAATGACGCATCATGTTCCTCATCAAGAATAATTAAGCCTGGATTTTTTAAGGGCGTAAATAAAGCCGAACGCGTACCTAATAAAATAGAACCTTGTCCTTGTTGCATTTTTAACCAAGCGACAGCACGTTGTTTATCAGTCAACTTAGAATGCGACAAGACAATATCAACCGCGAAACGCTGCCTAAAGCGCTCTTCCAATTGGGGCGTTAGCGTAATTTCTGGCACCAAAACTAAAACTTGCTGCCCTCGCTCTAAGACACTTTGAATGATCTGTAAATATACTTCTGTTTTACCGCTACCCGTTACACCATCCAACAAAAACACATCAAACTGACCAAGACTGCCACAAACTTCGTCTATAGCTGCCTGTTGTTGAGCATTGGCTGGCAAAGCAGGCTTACTAATTAATGCACCAGCATTTGTGACGCTCCCTTCAGCCAAGGCTAGCTGTATGAGCTTTTTCGTTATTAATTGCTTTATCGCAGGCCGCCAACCTTCTTCCCATACATTAAGTTCGGCTTCTGTCAGGCTCGTTGCACTACTTTTAAACTTTTCCAACGCTCGCAACTGGTTAGGGCTACGTTGTAACTGTTGGCTACTCGTTGCAAGCCCTAAGTCTGTCAAAGCATAGCGTTTTTGCGGCTGAATCGATATTATTTTGCCCTGCCTTAATGCCGCAGGAAATGCAGCACCTATAACCACGCCGATAGGATGATGATAATAATTAGCAGCCCACTGTAACAAGCGCAGATCTTTATTAGATAACAAGGGATACAGATCAATAACGCGAATAATAGGTTTTAACTTAGCGAGGTCAAATTCGCTGTGTGTAGCTATTTCTAATAGATAACCTATTTTTTTGCCTTTACCAAAAGGCACTTCTACTCGTATTCCCGGCTTAATGGAATCTAACGCGACACCTTCTGGCGCAAGATAATCAAATAAACTGTAAACAGGAATGGAGATAGCCACTTTAAAGATCGGCTTTTCACAACATTTCATATTAGATAAATATAGTTGTTAAATGAAGGAAATTATACCTAAGTAGTTATACCTACAAGAGAATTTTAGTTACCCACAGAAGCTGTGGATAAATCTGTGTCTAAGTGCTTTTCAACACATCTAAATACTGATCTTATCTAGGTTTTAGTTAAATTGACCAACTATTGCGCAATTATAATTAATCAAAAATTATCAATAAGTTACACTGAACGCGCTATCTAATTAAAACGACAACACTAACAATATCAGCTTATTGAACTTTTTACTTAACCTTGTGCATAAAATAAAGATGATAACAAACAATAATGTAATAAAAATAAAGCTCTCAAGCATTTAATTTCATTATGAAAGAATGCAAAACACCGACCAAGAGACCATCATTTATCAAAAAAATAAGTTTAAGGTAAAGCCAGTTCCTTGCGCTAAAAGACGAGTCTCTCTAAAATGAACAATTTCTGGAGATATAATGAATCAAGACTTAACTATCGCCCAAGATGCAACGGCAATGTCCGCCAAGAACACCCCCACGAATCCTTATGATGTAATATTTTCAAGTGTTATCGGTCAAGATTATTATCTATTAAAACAAATTAGTCCATTTGCTGCAGAAATGAGTCGCTTAGTTGGCGAATCAGTTGCTGAGTTTTGTGCACAATACTCTCAATCGATTAGCGTTGTTGAATTAGGTGGCGGTACGGGTATCACCAGCTTAGCCATATTGTCCGCCAATAAACAACTGACCTTATTGAGCATCGACAATGAACCCACTATGCAAAATCAAGCCAAACAAAACTTGCAACAATGGGTAAATGAAGGGCGCTTAAACTTCTCCGACCAAGACGCCTTAAGTGCCTTACAATCATTGACCAATAACAGCGTTGATGTGATAGCCTCAGCCTACACATTGCATAACTTTGAAGCCAACTATCGAAAACAAGTGCTCATTGAAATTTTTAGAGCATTAAAACCCAACGGACAATTTATCAATGGTGATCGTTATGCATTAGATGATGTAAGAGCCCATACGCGCAACACTCAAAACGAAGTCGCCGGCTATTTTAAAGTATTAACCGAACTCAATCGCCTCGATGCTTTAGAACATTGGATTATTCATTTATTTAGTGATGAATCAGAAAACCACATCATGCGTACAGCGCTGGCCTTACAACAATTAGCTGACGCAGGTTTTAAGCAGATAAACTTAAGTCATCGTTTAGAGGTTAATGCTTTAGTGATTGCAGTTAAATAATTATGGCTGCATATGATTTATAGTGGGTAGCTTCATCACTGAACTTATGTATAAGTCGATATTAACAAACCAATCGCGCCGTCATTCCGGCATGGATTCACGTCATGCTATCCTGTATAACGCCCCTCGGGTAAAGGCAAATCTGTTCCCGACAGATTTGTGCCGGAAATCAGTTGCCCTGAATGGCAATAAGTAGCATCAATAAGCTGACAAAATAAATTAATAATAAGCACTATCTACATATGATGGGTACATCCATGTACTCTGGATCCCGGCAGTCCATGCTGGGACGTCGAATATAGCGTGTTTTTAATATTTACCCACTACGATTCACATAGAGCCAGAATTATGTTGACCCAACTTATCCTTACCTTAGTTACTTTTCAACAGCATTCGTCGACTTATAAAAAGACTAAGCGATTTTTTTATCATTTATTAGAAGATCCTGACAGTCGACTTAAATCTCGCTTTGATAAGATAATGATCGTAAGCGTATTGTTTAGCGTTTTTTTACTGATTGATGAAGTCGATACACCTGCAAGCAGTTTTGAGCGAATGTTTGAACACATTTTAATTGCTTTGTTTATTTTTGAGTATTTGTTACGTGCTTGGTTATATAACGATGTCCATCACATCATACTGAAGCATCACGCCAAAGCCCTCTATTTAAACCGTCCTATGCAGTGGGGCAAAGTTGCTAAGTTGATTGTCGCAAAAAAAATAGAGCACATGCTCACACCTTTGGCTCTTATTGATCTACTGGCTATTTTACCTAGCTTCCGTTCCTTAACCTTATTTAGAGCCTTACTTATTTTTAGGCTATTCAAGTTGTTTCGCTATTTTAAAAGCCTACGGTTATTTGCCGAAGTTCTGGATAGCAAACGTTTTGAACTTTATACCTTGGCGGTTTTTTTAGGTTTTTTGATCTTTACCGGTAGCATCGGCATTTATCTGTTTGAACATGCAGCGAACGGTCAGCAGGTAGGCAACTTATTTGATGCCGTGTATTGGTCGATAGTCACCGTTACTTCGGTAGGTTATGGCGATATTGCTCCTCAAACCACCGGAGGCCGTTTAGTAGCGATAGGACTCATCTTGACTGGTTTTGGTGTATTGTCATTCTTAATCTCTATTATCGTTTCGGCGGTTAACGATAGAATGCATGGTCTACGCGAGAGTAGCATTTATGCCGAACTCAACCGTTATAAAAGCTTTGTTATTATTTGCGGCTTTGGCCGTGTAGGCCAGCACATTGCTAAGCAATTAGAAAAACACCAACAGCATTTCATCATTATTGATAATAATGAAATCAATGCCATGAACGCTAGGCACTTAGGTTATTTAGTTATTCATGCCGATGCCAGTAAAAATGATGTGCTTATTAATGCCGGCATTAAACAAAAAGCCTCGGCTGTGCTTTGTACTACCGGAGATGATGTAGTCAATGTCTATATTACCCTGACCAGTCGCTATCTTAATTCATCCATTCGTATTATTTCTCGCGCGAACAATCCGAAAAACGTAAAAAAACTTTATCAAGCCGGCGCTGATAACGTCATACAACCCTTTGAAATTGCTGCTTTAGTGGTTGCTCAATACATAGGAAAACCCGTGGCCTTTGAAGCTATTTTGGGTGTTATCCGAGAAGAAAAGCAGTTCATTATGGAAACCTTACCCGTCTATACCGGCTCTATGATCGATGGCATTACCATTGCTGAACTTGATTTTGAACGTAAGAAATTAATGCTAATTGGTGTCGTCAGCACTAACCCTGCCCATAGGAAACATAAAAACAGCTATGCTTTAAAAAACCAACACTTCTATTTTAATCCGCCGTCTTTTTTTATCTTGCGACCAGGCGATCTATTAGTAGTATTAGGCCGAGAAATCGGCATTGTATATTTTCGCGAACAGCTTAAGAACAGCAGACCTAAGGAGTCTAAACGATGAAACGTATTGCCGTATTCGGTTATAGCATTATGTCTTTAGAAGTGATCAAGCAGTTAAATGAAGAACAACATAGCTATGTTTTTATTGTAAAAAATGATGCCGAAGCGCTATTAGTTGCCGAGCAAGGCTTTGATACTAAAGTCATAGACTTTAGAAATGATGAAGCTATTAAATCAGTTGGTATCGGGGAGAACATTGACATTCTTTTTTGTTTTTATCCTAAAGATTCTGACAATGTCTTCTTAACGATTTCCGCACGCGCCCTTGATGACGAACTGACTATCATTGCTATTGTTGACGATCCAGAATCAGCAGAAAAATTGCTGGCCGCTGGCGCTAATAAGATTATTGATCCTTATGAGATTTGTGGTAGAAAAACCCACGACATGTTGGCCAAACCTGATATTACCGACATCTTAGATAATACTGTTTTTGGTCGCCATGATTTACATATCGCACAAGTAGAAATCCCTAAAAATTCTTCCTTAGAACAAACTAAAACTAGCGCCTTACTATTAGCGGGCACTTATAATTTGATTCTTATCGGTGTCGTTGATAAGGTATCTGGCGACAACTTACATTTTGTCATGGATGAAAAGGATCATACTTTAAACATCGGTGACGTTTTAGTGGTCTTAGGACCCGCTAGGGATATTAAGGCATTTAAAGAAGAAATAGAGATCGTTACAAATATTTCATAAGTCAAGTAGGTCGGAAAAAAGCGAAAGCGTTGCCTGACCTACTTGTATTTAATAATGTTAAGGTGGGTAATAAGCCGAGTTTATTACGACATTGAAGCTTTGAAATGTCGGGCACAAAAAGCATGTGCCCGACCTACATTTTGATTGGTATTTAAAGTCAATAAAATTAATAGGATAGTTATGTTAAAAATTAAAGCAAGAATCTGGTTTTTATTAGGTGCTTTAGCGTGTTTAAGCTTATTGTCCATGGGCGCTTATTTTCAATTAGTACAAGACCTAGAGCCCTGTCCCTTATGTATTTCGCAACGTCTAGCTATCTTATTAACCGGCATTATTTTCTTGATTTCTGGCTTACATAATCCAGGAACCGTTGGCATAAAGCGTTATGCCATTCTAGGAACGATCAGCGCTTTATTTGGTGCCTCTATTTCTACTCGGCATGTATGGCTGCAACATTTACCACCCGATCAAGTCCCCGAATGCAGTCCCGGCATTGGCTTCATGCTACAAAATTTCCCTCTGTTTGATACCGTTAAACTCATGCTCAACGGTACCGGCGATTGCGCGAAAATAGATTGGACCTTTCTGGGCTTTAGCATGCCAGCTTGGACCTTAGTCGCCTTTTTATGTTTAGCGACTTTAAGTGCGCTGCAAATTTGGAATCGTCATAACAAATAATAAGGCGCTACCTGTCGCCTCTATCAGACACTGTGAGTAGAAACATGAAAAAAATCTTAGGGGCTTTGTTATTAGTAACTAGCATTTGCACGGCACAAGCTGACGAATCCTCCACTAGCCTAGCTCAAAAAATAGCCGGCGAACAACGCTCTGCCGACCATAAAGCCCGAGACATTTATCGACATCCCCAACAAACCTTAACCTTTTTTGATGTACAAAACACCATGACTGTGGTTGAAGTCTGGCCAGGAGAAGGTTGGTATACGGAAATATTAGCGCCTTATTTAAGAGATAACGGCAAACTTTATGCTGCTCATTATTCAGCAAAAACAGATGAGCCTTATTTTAAAAAGAGCTTAGATAAGTTTGTAAAAAAACTGCACGAACAGCCTGATCTCTACGACAAAGTTGAGGTAACCGAGTTAGAGCCGCCAAAAGCCTTACAAATAGCCCCCGATAATTCTGTAGATCGAGTTTTATCGTTTCGTAATACCCATAATTGGATGGGTATTGATCAAGCCGCTGCCGCCTATGTGGCCATGTATAAAGCTTTAAAACCTGGAGGCATACTCGGCGTGGTTGAGCATAGATACAATCTATTTAAACCCCAGAACAAAATCACCGCAGCCGGTTATGTCAGCGAAGATGATGTGATTGCCTTAGCTAGAAATGCCGGCTTTGAGTTTTTAGAAAAATCTGAAATTAACGCTAACCACAAAGATAAAAAGAACTACCCCAAAGGTGTCTGGACTCTACCTCCCACGTGGGCCTTAAAAGACCAAGACCACGATATTTATAAAGCCATAGGTGAAAGCGATAGAATGACTATTAAATTTCTTAAGCCTAAGTAATGCAGGTCTGGTTACCGATGATCTAAGCTAACCCACGTTACTATTTGTCGGCTTGATGTTGTTTTCGTCGGATTGACGTTCTAACCATCCTGTTAGGTGCTCTATCGACAAGTAGGGTGATAAACCGCTGAGTTAACAGATCAAAGCGGTTAACTCAGACATCAATCACTGTGACTGTGAATATAAAACGCAAAAATAACCGCTAACTAGCCTGCCAACAAGGATATTTTGTCATCACCTGCTTAAATAACGACGAGGCTAAAAACTGGTTCAACCACTGTCTTAGCGCCGGATAAGGTGAAACCATAAACCACGCTGGATCTACCGCACAGAACTGACGAATAAAAGGCAAAATAGCAGCATCCGCCAAAGAAAAATGCTCACCACACAAATAAGCACTTTGAGCTAACAAGAGCTCAATATCAGCCAAAAACAAGACACCCTGCTGCCGATAGTAAAGCTCAGAATAAGCTGGATAACGATCCGCATATTTATAGCGATCCAGATAGTATTTGAACTGCTCATCATTACGTCGAACTAAGCCTTTCACATTATTTAAGCCAACAACCTTAAGCCAATGCTCGGGGTCATTTTGTTGTAAGGCCCACAACATAATATCCAAACTTTCATCCAGCACCCTACCGTTCTCAAGTTGCAAAACAGGCACCGTAGCCTTAGGCGAAATCAGTAACATGGCTTGCGGCTTATTGCGTAATTCAACCTCTCTTAGCTCCACAGCCACGCCAGCGCAAGCAATCGCTAATCTAGCCCTAATCGCATAAGGACAGCGTCGAAAACTGTATAAAATGGGCAAGATCCGCTTGGTATTTAGAGTTATATCATTCATATTCATTTCTTATTTAGTGCGCGAAAGAAAAAAAATAACTACATATGGTTCAACAATTTATACCAGGTCTAGTAAGCTGAAGATATGTTCAGACGGATTAAAAAACTAAATCACTCCACATCCAAAGATGAAATCAAGCGTCAAGCTAAACAATGGGAATTAGCAAAGTAAGATTATGTTAATGAAATTATATAGCCGCCAGATAATCATACAATCTCATATCTTAAAAAATTTATTTTTCCAAAAGCGGATTATTCGGATCGATACCCGCCATAAATGGCAAACGCCGATCTTGATGAGTGAGTTGATAGATTTTGCCTAACCAATTGTTAAAAACTGCTTTTGCAGTATCATTCCAAGTATTATCGATATGATCTAGTACTAGAACTTCTGGAAAATCATCCAGCCTTGCTCCTTTAGCTTTACTTATTCTGATATGCTCTTGATAATCATTAAAAATTTGCCGCACCTCCTCATCAAAATAATGTTCTGGAAAAGGTGGATAAGTGCTTATTTCATCATGATAAAAACGCAATACTTCACGCTTGTATTCTTTTAACAAGCTAATATCATCGTATTCTGGATGCCCTTGAAAGAACACGACACGAAAACCGTCTGGACTTACTGCAAGATGCACTCCAGCTTCTTTACTAACAACTAATACTTTTATGCCAAAACGCTCCATATCACTCTGAAATATTTCATTAAAACGTGAATGAGGAACATCAAAACGAGTATTGATTTCAGCTACTAGAGGATGTGTACGATTGACGAGCTTATGCGAAAACACTCCCCATCGCTTATCTGGCAGTCGAGTACGCTCTATACCATAACAATATTGAATAACGGCATGGGTCGCCAGACATGAGCAAAGCACCGAAGTAACATTCTCATTCGCCCAAGCAAAAACCTCCATCAGTGGCAGCCAAAAATCTTCTTCTGGTAAACTAGCTTTAGTAACATTAGCACCACTGATAATCAGGGCATCTAAACCATCTTGCTTGATCTTTTCAAAAGATTCGTAATATTTATTAATATGAGTCTGTGCCTCTGGCCCTCTAATTAGTCCTGGCACGGTAAAAGGATGGACATGAAATTGAACAATTTGATTGCACGCACCTACTAAACGAAAGAACTGACGCTCTGTCGCCTCTAATGCAGCATCTGGCATGAGATTAAGTAAACCAATATGCATTTCACGGATATCTTGCTGACTGGCGCGATATGGCGATAGTATTTCTTCGCCTTCTTCACGTAAACGCTGAAAAGTAGGTAAATCTATATGTGCGACTAAAGGCATAAACTTTGCTGATTAATTATCATGACTACTTAGCTAAGGCATCACTAATCATTCTTATGAAATCAGCCTCGGTTTTAACCCCTGCAACCTCATTTGCATCAACGGTATAACCATGCTGATCTGCGATAGCTTGATAACGAGGCAGACGAGATTTAAATAGCTCAGGAAAAACCCAAGATACAAATTCATCGGGCGGCATTTCATCAGTAGTAGTATAGTTATTTAAACGCATAAACTCTGAAAGCCTTTCGTCTAAAAACGCTTCTCTATAGTACAAAGGCTTAGGATCTGTTTTAGCACGCTCGATAATGGTTTTTTCTAAGACTGGCGGTATCTTTATATAAATAATTAAGGTATTTTTGGCCAGTTGCTCTATTACATCAGGGCAATCCAACTCACAAACGCTACCACCAGCATCATTGATAAAATGAGGATAGCCATAAATATCCTGTGCTTTATTTATGAATTCAGGAACATCATTCATAGCGGCACACTCGGCCTGATGATGTAATTGTTGCCGACGTTTGAATTCTTGTAAAGATAAGCCATTTTGAGCGGGATCGCCTACTTTAGCCAAAAAAGTGGAAATCGGAGCAAGATTATCGACAGTAATTTTATTAGAAATATAAATAGAATCCGATAATAATAAGTCCCGCAAAAACGGCACGCTCATCGCTTGGCGTTTTATATTATCTAGGATAGGCTCACGCAGGTAGCGAGTGCCTATCCGGTAATCACCCGAATAGTGAAACCAGTTAGCTTTAGGTAATTTATTGGCTAGAGTTGTTTTACCAGCACCGGACATAGCCAGCAAAGTAATTCTTTTCGACGGCCAATCCAAAAACTCCTGGGGACTCATTTTCATGCCATTATTTCCTAGTTAATCCAAATAATCATCAATATCTATGTCTTCAATATTTGGTTTATGCTCATCGGTATCGGAATAGCCCAGATCGTCAGTTTCAATGCCATCAAAAGCAATCGTCCAGTCTTCAGGCGCTTCGATGCAATCAAAGCTTGAGCTATACCAAGTATCATTATCATATTCGCCAATATCGCCATTAAGGTATTGAATTTCAATGGCCTCATCTTTTTCATCAATAGCGATGACTTTAAATTTCAACTTACTTTCTAGATCTTTGTACCAGGACCCTATTATAGGGTCAGCGACAGTAGTCATAATTACTTCCTTATGATGAATTAGAATTTTTGTGTAACTTGAAAAAAACTGAACTTTTTATAAATAAACCAGCTAGCTTTATGTAAACGATTCCTAAATCATTATTTAAGAATCATTCCTCGATTTAATTACTAGCGCTACTGCCGACTGTACCTATTTAATTGATGGAGCTTTGGTAGTTGACCGTAAAATCTTGTAATTTATTTATGATGCTAGATAGCTCTCTGGACGTTTTAGGGCTAAACGCATTAACACCTACCCGAGCCAAATAAAAAACTTGATCAGGAATGTAATGACCGATAGCTCTTATTTCTCCTTGATAATGATAACGCCCCCTCAGCAACCAAGCCTGAGAAAATGAACGGCCATCAGCAAAATCTGGAAAATCTAACTCAATGAGTTGTAACTTGTCTAAATCATCAGCAAGCTCATCAACATTATCTAAAGAGCTTATTCTAACTCCAAGCCTGCCATCATGCGCCAACAATTCCTGTTTATCACGCTGCCAGCGAGCAAAAGAAACACTAATATCCCCCGTCTTTGGCTGTTCATTATCTGCAATATATTGCCATGTATTATCAATAATCTGTTGATCTTTAATGAGTTGCATAAACCTGCTCTTTAAATGGGGTAATACCAACTCGGTTTACCATATCTAGGAATGATTCTTCTTCCAGACGTTGCTTAATATAAACGTCAAGAATAGTAATGATCGCTTTTGTGACTTGATCTTTTGCAACCGCAGGACCCAGTCGTTCACCAATGGCTGCATTATTTTCTGAAGAACCACCCAAGGTTAATTGATACCATTCAGTACCTTTTTTATCAACTCCTAAAATACCAATATGACCAACACTCTGATGTGCGCAACCATTCATGCAACCTGACATATTGATTTTTAAATCACCGATATCATGAATGTAATCCATATCATCTAAAGCTTCATTTATTTCTTTAGCTATGCCAATAGAGCCCGCATTCGCTAATGAACAGAAATCTAAGCCCGGACAGCAAATCATGTCTGTTGCTGTGCCGATATTCGGTGTTGCTAATTTTAGCTCAGTCAGTTTTTGCCATAGTGGATACAAGTCGGCTTGTTTAATATCAGCCAGAATTAAGTTTTGTCTATGAGTAGCTCTAATCTCACCAAAACTGTAGGCATCAGCAAGATCGGCAACAGCATCCAACTGCTTATCAGTCATGTCGCCCGGCGGTGAATCAGGTGCTTTTAAGGAAACAAAAGCCGCACGATAACCGGCAATTTTATGTTCAGCGGTATTATGTTTTACCCAAGTAGAAAATGCTTTATTTTCTACTTGAAGCTGAACAAAACTTTGATCTTCTGAGGCGTGGTCGTCATAAGCTGGCGCACTAAATTGCGCACACATCGCGACTATGCGATCCGCACTTAATTCATTATTATCTTTAAGTTGCAACCATTCTTTCTCAACTAAAGCCGAGAATTTAGCCAAACTAGATTCTTTGACCAAAATTTTGATCCTAGCTTTGTATTTGTTATCACGGCGTCCATACAAATTGTAAATACGCAATACTGCTTCCAAATAGGAGAGTAAATGTTTTTTCTCCAGAAACGGCTTTATTACTTGGCCTATGATCGGCGTACGCCCCAACCCTCCCCCAACTATAACTTTAAAACCAACCTCACCTTCAGCATTTTTAACCAGATGCAAACCAATATCGTGGAATTGAGTAGCAGCACGATCATGCAAAGCACCACTAACAGCGATTTTAAATTTACGCGGCAAATAATCGAATTCAGGATGTAAGGTTGTCCATTGACGAATAATTTCACAATAAGGACGCGGATCTTCAACTTCATCCACACAAACACCTGCCAAATGATCGGAAGTGGTGTTGCGCATACAATTACCGCTGGTTTGTATGGAGTGCATCTGTACACTAGCTAATTCAGCTAATATATCAGGGATTAGTTCCAATTTTGGCCAGTTAAACTGAATATTTTGCCTAGTAGTAAAGTGACAATAATTTTTATCATAATTACGGGCAATATGAGCAAGTTTACGCACTTGTTTAGAGTTAAGAAGCCCATAAGGCCCTGCAATCCTTAATAAGGGTGCATGTGTTTGTATATAAACACCATTTCTTAAGCGTAATGCACGGTAATGATCTTCAGAAAGCTCGCCTTTTAAAAACTGTTCGGTTTGTCGTCTAAATTGAGCAACGCGTTCGTCAACAAGGGTTTGATCGGTATCGGTATATTGGTACATGGATAGGCGTTTATAAGACTATTCTGGCTAATAATTTGACCTGCAATCATATACTGAGAGCCATAAAATGACAATATTATTAGTTGGTGATACCATTAACAGCTGAAATTTTTTTGTATCTATAACTATAAAGTAGGAAGGGGTTATTCTCGTGCGTTTTTTATTAATTTTTTTATCAATCTTGTTAATGCCACAAATGGCAATGGCAAGTGGCTTTGAAAGCCTTGGCTTGACGGGCACCGAACGTGGCATTTATTGCGTTCTAATCTTTATTATCGCCTATGGCTTTGTAATGACCGAAGAATTTACGCATATGCGTAAATCTAAACCTGTTATTTTAGCTGCGGGTATTATTTGGGCTCATGCAGCTATTTTAGCCTCTCAAAAAGGCGTTTCCGTTGAAGCAATGCATGAAGCATTCGAATACAACCTAAAAGAATATGCCGAGCTAATGTTGTTTTTATTAGTCGCCATGACTTATATCAACTCAATGGCTGAACGCAATGTATTTGAAGCCTTAAGATCATGGTTGGTTAGAAGACAATTTGGTTACCGCAAATTATTTTTGATAACCGGCATTATTACTTTCTTTTTATCAGCCGTAGCCGATAACCTAACAGCCGCCTTATTAGTAGGTGCAGTTGTTATGGCGGTAGGTGCCGACAACGAGAAGTTTGTTAGCATTGGTTTTGTTAATTTAGTCGTTGCAGCTAATGCAGGTGGAGCATTCTGTCCATTTGGCGATATTACTACTCTAATGGTATGGCAGGCTGGATACGCTGAGTTCTTTGATTTCTTTAAGCTATTTGTACCTTCATTAGCTAACTATGCTGTTCCTGCAGCAGTGATGTATTTCGCAGTTCCTAACGAGCAGCCCCTAGTAACTGATGAAGAGGCTGTAGTATTAAAGCCCGGTGCGTTGCAAATTTGTGGATTGTTTTTACTAACCATTGTTACTGCAGTTAGCTTTAAACAAGGTCTACATTTACCTCCATTTATGGGCATGATGGTCGGTCTTTCTGTGCTAATGCTTTATGGCTATTATTTGAAAAAGTACCACAGAACTGAAGGCGAAGCAGGCTTTGATGTTTTCAATAAAGTACGTGGCGCTGAATGGGATACCTTATTATTTTTCTTTGGCGTTGTATTTGCTGTTGGTGGTTTAGGATATATTGGCTATCTTGAGTTATTATCTGGGGCTATGTATGACGGTCTAGGCGCAACTACAGCCAACATTTTAGTTGGGATAATCTCTGCAATTGTTGATAATATTCCTGTTATGTTTGCTGTATTGAACATGAATGTCGATATGGACTTATATCAATGGTTATTGGTAACATTGACTGCCGGTGTAGGTGGATCATTATTATCAGTTGGCTCTGCTGCTGGTGTAGCTTTAATGGGGCAATCTAACCATAAATACACGTTCTTTAGCCATCTAAAATGGACGCCTGCTATTGCTGGCGGTTATGCCGCTAGTATATTTGTTCATTATTTGATTAATGGCTAATATAGATTAAATATCGCACAGCCGTGCGATAAGTTATATTAAAAAGGCCGATGGTTTTAAAAACCATCGGCCTTTTTTTTCGATATTAAAAATACCGATGATATTATTATCACTGGCATACATAGTAGCCATACCTTTAAATGTAATTAAGATTCTTAAGGAGTTCTGTGACCAATAATTCAACTATTAGGAAAGCATTGCTTAATAAACGCATGCTCATTTGTATATTCACAGGCTTTAGTTCTGGGCTACCACTATATATTTTAATTGCACTTTTACCTGCATGGTTACGTTCTGAAGGCGTAGACTTAAAAGCCATTGGCTTGTTTGCCTTGATACAACTACCCTTTACTTGGAAGTTTTTGTGGGCACCGTTGTTTGATCGCTACACACCTCCACTTGGAAGGCGGCGCGGTTGGTTGCTTATTTCACAATTAGCCTTAATTCTATCTATTCCTTGCTTCGGCTTTTGGAATCCTAAACTGGATTTATGGACCATCGCTTATTTGGCATGCATCGTTTCGTTTTTTAGCGCGTCTCAAGATATTGTACTTGATGCCTATAGACGAGAATTATTACTCGACATTGAATTAGGCTTAGGAAGTGCCATACATGTCAATGCTTATAAAATTTCTAGCTTGATACCCGGCTCTTTATCACTAATCTTGGCCGACCATTTACCATGGAGCAGTGTCTTTTTCATTACGGCTTTATTTATGCTGCCTGGCATAGTGATGACCCTATGCATTAGGGAGCCACAACTTACGAATAGCACACCTAAAACACTTAAAGCGGCAATTATTGAACCCTTTCAAGAATTCATATCCCGTAATGGCTTACAATCTGCTCTGCTAGTACTTGCCTTTATTTTCTTTTACAAATTGGGAGATAGTATGGCAACAGCTCTTGCGACTCCGTTCTATTTAGACATGGGCTTTAGTAAAACAGAGATTGGTTTAGTCGCAAAAAACGCCGGTTTATGGCCCAGTGTTATAGGAGGCTTACTAGGTGGCATTTGGATGCTTAAGTTAGG
>CAIVGC010000246.1 GCA_903905335.1 uncultured Methylococcaceae bacterium | reverse complement strand
GTATTCGATATTATCGCCACACTCTCACCTTTTGAATTGTAATCATCTACCTCTTAACAAAGAGGAGAACTGAATAACTATGTTGTATTAGCTGCTTATTTTAAGTCTTGACGCTTTTAAACTATCTAAAAAACCCAACGATGCCTCCTCGACTAAATCCAATACTCTTTCAAAGCCATAGCCTCCACCATAATAAGGATCAGGGACCTCACGGACACCTAGATGTGGCGCATAATCGAGAAAATAGTGGATCTTTGTTTTATATTGCTCCGGACAAGCCTTCATTAATACTGCATAATTATCCTCATCCATAGCCATCAAAAAATCAAAATCTTCAAAATCGCCCATTACCACTTTTCTAGCTCGTATATGCGCTAATTTTATATCACGCAACAAAGCCGCCTGCTGTGATCTCGAATCAGGCACTTCGCCTTCATGATAAGCATGAGTGCCGGCCGAATCGACCCTAAAAGACGATTCTAATGCCCTCTCTTTAATAAGCTTTACAAAAACACCTTCGGCAGTAGGTGACCGACAAATATTCCCCATACAAACAAAAAGGACTTTTATTTTTTCCATGATAAGGGTGATTTAAATAATGATTGTTTAAAATTCAAACACTACACCTGTAGTGCCCGCGAATTATATTGCCGACAAAAAAAAGCACAAACTAAATCAGCGCCACACAAATATAACACTCCGTTTACAGGGCTATTTTACTTAATCAAGATCAAGTAGCAATACTAAATACCCTGAGTTCACACTTAACAGCGCACCATCAAAACCAACCAATTTTCTAGTCACAGAAGGTTTATTTAAGGCCGAAATCATTCATTTTTCTCGTTAATTTATTAAGCAACTTCTCTCATAGCCAAATAACGCTCACACTTAACTAAAATGAGTACTATAAAAAACTACTCTTTTCTATAAATAGCTATATGCTATTAAGGGTTCGTAATCAAATTAAGAGGATTTAATATGCCCTATAATCAAAGTATAGTAGATGAACTAAATATTCTTATTCGCTACAACTTAAACACCACACTTGAAGGAATCAAGGTACATAAAACTGCAGCCGCAGAAAACATTGCTGCAACTAAACGTCTTTTTGACAAAGGTTTAGTAACACATGAAGACGGCGGTTATTTGACAAATCTGGGTCATGATGCTGCAGAACAGGCGCATACACTCATGTGTCTACTTAACCCAAGTTAAAAATTAGAGTTGTAAATAACAATTAATCTACAACTTACAAAAGCAACACATTTATCCTAATTTTCAGGGATGTTTGTGATAGAACCCATTAGCCACTTTCCTTATTAGCAAGATGCTTAAGCTAATAGAACGGTTTGTACTGGTTCTCCAATCTATGCTCTTATCGTTATACACACCATTAAGTAAACCGTCATACCGGCCAGGAAGCCTGCGTGACGGTTGTTGCTGAATCAGCTTTATAATCAGGAATGATTTTTAAATACACAAAATCGCTTACCACTTCCTCGTCTTTTCAAAGCACACAATTCAGCGGTTAGTTTCACATTGGTTACTTCCTGATGCTAATGCACGCCATCCCAAATCGGCTGCAGTAAATTCTGACATTGCTGTTCAAAATATTCACCTAGCACTTCGCCTCTGTTAGCCATATCTTGGTATAGCCTTTTAAGCTCTGGTTCGTAATCCTGAGTTACAGCCCTATCTAGCCATTCTTTGGCGACCTCTATTGCAGGCTTACTTGCTCTCGCGCTGTTTTTTAACACATGCGCCTGCTTAACATAAGCTAACGCCGCCTCTACAAAAAAAGCATTTGGAACTTGCTGACCGGCACAATAAATATCCACTAAGGTCGCCAATAAATCAGCTGAACCTTGTTCTGGCAAGAAGACTATATCTTCATCAGCACTCACTAAATAAGTGCTTTGTGACGCCAACTGATTTAAGACACAATGCTGCAATAAGGCATTAATAAAATCTTTGCCTTTAAGATTAGCATAACGATAAATCAGACTAGCTTTTTGATATCGACAACCTAACTTACCAAGTAAACGATACTGGTTAACTTGGATATCAATCGCAATCGCTTCTATAGGCACACCTAAATTTTTTTCTTGGATGCGCATCACGAAATCTTCAATAGTAGCTTGTTGCTGGACAAACTCTAACTCACCTAACACCCCTGATAACCAGCGCCCTTGTGCTTGTAGCTTCTTTACTGAGAGATCTTCTCCTAATAACCGCTGCTCTATCCAATCGTGATAAATACGATAGCCGTCCATTTTATCGATAACAAAGGGTTCACATTCTTCGGTTTGTGCGCTAATCCCCTGAAAACGTATGCTCAATTGCTGACGCATAAAATAGCGTTGTGGATGTTGATAAAAAGCCAATAAATCAGCGATTTCGATAACACTGTTTCCCTCATTCGTAAGCTTACCTTGCCACCAATCTGCTGGCTTTATCTCAGGGGTTTGCAAAGCCTTGGCGGTTTCGAGGTCGGAACTAGAAAAACTCACTAAACTAGGACTGCCATTAAAATAACGATGACTAAAGGATTGCAAGGGTTCACGTATGGTCAGATCCTGCAATTGATAGCTATCTTGTAATACTTCAAGCAACTCGCTAATCACCACAGATGGAAAGATAACTTCATTATTAGCGATAGATTGACCAATATAGGTCATAATCAATTGTTGTCGTGTCGATAATAAAATTTCTAAAAACTGATAGCGATCATCGGCACGGCGCGAGCGATCACCTTTACGAAAATGTTGTGACAACAAATCGAAGGTCGGACTTTGATCTATTTTTGGAAACTCACCCTCATTCATACCCAGCAAAGCGATGACTTTAAATGGGATAGAGCGCATCGGCAACATAGAACAAAAGGTTAATTGTCCACGTAAAAAACCTTGTGTGGATTTACTTTCAGAGACGCGATCTTCTATCCAACTAGT
>CAIVGC010000245.1 GCA_903905335.1 uncultured Methylococcaceae bacterium | reverse complement strand
GCTGACTGGAAACAGACAGTTGACTGTTAAAACGCCTGACAACCATCTTTATCCTCAGGTTTGGGATGACTGGGTGGCTGTTGGTTTAGGGTTGTGATCCTATAGCACTACAAAAATATCAAAATCAATGCCTGGTATTTGCCTTCGTTCAGGAAGGAGGGTTAGGCTTGGTTTGTCGCCAGAAAATCTGCGTAATTTCTTGTAATTTCGGGTATGTAGAGGATCAAATGCCATAAGTATATGGGTAAAACCGCAGTGGCGGGTTTAAAAAAATCAAATTTGAACTTAAAAAACAGAGATTGATATCTGCTTTTTAGAGCTTGCAGCTTGCAGGATTTAGGTGGCATTAAAAATGCCGAATATTTATCATGAACTAAAACATTTCGGTAGTACAATCAATAAGGGTCATAAAACTTAAGTAATTATCAATTTCTGGGAGTAGTACGTAGTACGAGTTAACCACTTTTCTAAATCACCTTATTTGTGCTACGTTAATGATCAGCAATTCTAATTATGGCTCTAATAGCATAAAATGAAGGCTCAATTTTCCCATGAAAACAGTTTATGAGCGCTCCCTTTGGCAAACTGGATAGGTTGTAGTCATAATGAGAATTGCTGGTTAATGATGCGTTTTGATATAAAACCATAATATTATGCTATTACCTTTAGGCAGGTATGGCATATATATTGGTTTTGAATAGAAAATTAATTCTCGTAAACAGCTTGCCACAAAGCAGGCATTATTTCACCGGCTTTACCACGCAAATTACAATTAGCCACTTCATTAAGATTAGTAGAATTAAGATTTATTTGTATTAGATATGCGCCACTGGCTATGGCGGTATAAGGTAAGTTTGCAGCTGGATAAATGTCCATAGAACAACCAATGCAGATAAGCACGTCGCAATTGGAACAATCCATCTCAGCTTGATAATAAGCCACATCGGGTAACGCTTCCCCAAACCACACTACGTCTGGTCGTAATAAACTACCACATTCAGCACACGATGGATGCTCATCAAATACGCTGTTACCATCATGTTTGAAAGAATGGCCATTAGCTCGGCATTTATCCATAGCTAAGCTACCATGTAATTCTATAACAGATTGACTACCCGCTCTCTGATGAAAACCATCTATATTTTGAGTAATCACCGTTACTTTTTGAATTTTTTCTTGCCATGCAGCGATAACATGATGAGCTGCATTAGGTTTTAAGGCTTTAAAGGTTTGTCGTCGTTCCCAATACCATTCCCACACTTTAGTGGGATTTTTATCAAAGCCTGGCACGGTTGCATAAACCTCTGGATCAAAATGTTGCCAAACACTATTTGGACCATCACGAAAGGTGGGAATGCCACTTTCTTGGGATACACCTGCACCTGTAAAAAATACAATCCGTTGCGCCTGCCTAATTTTTTCAATTAACGTACGTTCAAATTTCATATTCTTCCACCTTAATTAGGATATAACCTTAAAAAATTCTATATTGGCTATTATCCACAAAGATGCGTCAATTAATGACGGTGCAAGTTCCTCTTGTTTATTAAAATACTCGTCTCACCCGTCATAGATTGTCGCATTCATGATGTAAATTATCAGTCTCGTTAGATTGTTTTCGAATTCGGACGTGAGTTTTTATAGGCTAACTACATAAAACCAGACCTATTAAATCTAATTTCAATTTTTCCTGTAGAGGCGTTATGACAGAAACAGTATCAGATATTATTTTTGATAAATCACACGCCAAGCCTCTCCTAACATTGTGGATGCTACGTTTCCTCTTTCCCTTAGGTGCACATCGTAAATTGATCAATGATAAGGGCGTAAATAATAATGAAGTTATGGAGTTTTTAGGTTTTGACTGTAAAAACCCAGATATAAATGAACTTGTTATTCAATTGAAAGCGCTTAATAAGCGTTATGAGTCAATAGCAGACACTATTTTGGTTCCAGAACCGTTAAGGACTAATATTCTTCACCTTAAAGATAGTCTCAAGCTCAATGATACAGAATGTAATCTCATATCTTTTGCAGTGTTGATAAATTCATTTCCATTACTAGGGGAGGTCGCTGACTGGTATGGCGCAAACCTTCCAACCAGAAAATACATGTATGCGCTCTCAATAGTACTTAGCGAACCTGAAACTGCTTTACGTCAAGCATTATCAAAACAAGGCGTACTCTCAAAAAGCAACTTGGTTTCTGTTGATGAGGTTTTTGATTATTCGGTCAGTAACCGTTTAGATTTGCTGAATCATAATTTTGGCGACCGTATGTTAACTACGCCTACTACCTCGAAGGAGTGGTTCGCAGATTTAGTCATTACAAGTCCATCATCAAAACTCACAGTAGAGCATTACCCGCATTTATCAAGCATACTGCCTTATCTAATTAGTTATCTAAAGAATGCGCTTAAAGAAAATAGTAAAGGCGTTAATATACTAATTCATGGCATCCCAGGTACCGGTAAAACTGAATTATCACGGGTGATTGCTAGTGAAATAGGTTATGAAATGCTGGAGGTTGCGATGACAGATGCTTATGGAAATCCCTGCTCAGGACCTGATCGACTGCGTCATTTTTGTGTAGCACAAAGCATATTCTGTGGATTTCCTTCACTTATGTTGCTTGATGATATAGATGATATTTTCACCGTTGCTGATTATTCAGATCTAAACAGTACTGCCGCTAACCACAAAGCTTGGTTGAATAATATGCTGGAGAATAATCCAATGCCCACTTTTTGGATTTGCAATTATCCCTCAGATCTTGATACATCATTCATTCGTCGTTTTGACTGGGTTTTGGAAGTGCCTGTGCCCCCTAAGACAGTAAGAGAAACTATCATTCGTGAACACTGTGGACATGTTATTAATGAGTTCACTATCAATCAATTAGCACTAAATGCAGAGTTAGCGCCGGCTATCATTTCACGCGTTTCTAAAGTGGTATCTTCAATTAATACTGTCTACGACAATGAAGAGCTTTCTAAAGTAACCTATGGCTTGATTGACTCAGTATTAGGAGCTCAAGGACAAAAAAGACTGCATAAAGTTACAAGCACTTTACCCAATTACTACAGCCCTGAATTTATTAATTGTGATGTCGATCTTGCTCATATTGCCACTATGCTTGGGCATCATGATAGTGCAAGGCTATGTCTATTTGGTCCCCCAGGAACGGGTAAAAGTGCCTATGCACGTTGGCTTTCAGATCAGCTTGGACAGCCACTTCATGTAAAACAAGGCTCTGACTTGTTAGGAAAATACGTGGGTGAAACAGAACAAAACATCGCAAATGTGTTTAATGAAGCCAGTCAGGATAAAGCGATACTATTGATTGATGAAATAGACAGTTTTCTTCAAAACCGCAATCAGACTCAATACTCATGGGAAATTTCGGCCGTTAATGAAATGCTGACTCAAATGGAATCTCATGATGGTATTTTTATAGCTAGTACCAACCGTATGGAAGGATTAGACGCAGCCGCGTTACGACGCTTTGATCTTAAAGTGCGTTTTAATACTTTGAAATCTGAACAGCTGTGGAATTTACTGATTAGTTTCTGTAATAGTATTAATTTACCAACACCCGATCAAACGCTTTATGCTCAAATATCCAGTATGTCTGAAGTGACGCCTGGCGATTTTGCTGTGCTTAGACGACAACACCGATTTCGACCTCTTATAGGTATTGAGGCAGTGATTGTGGCATTACGTAAGGAATGTGCTTATAAACAACCTTATGCTAAAAATTTAATGGGGTTTGTTTAAGTTGCTGTGATTTGATTCTGTTCAATCTAAAAAATAGACTATGGTAATGACTGGTTTATTAATAATCTAAAATACATATGCCCTTACTTGCCATGAATAATGAAATATTTCTTCCGCTTATTAAGTCCTCTGACCTTCGCCACTTCGCTTTTTTATGTTTGGCACATGAATTAATAAGCAGCAAACAACTATTATCTTTTGGAAAACCTTTTTATCGAAATTCTGAGCTTGGCATTAGTCTTATTATTGAAAATGAAAAGAGTCTTAATTACTTAAATTTATGTCTTTTAGCTATGGATCACGATCCCTTGCTGGAATTTGGTGCTCGTCGGGTCATTATGTTTCCTTCCGTTGAAGAGAAGGATGAATTCAGAACTGAGTTTCCTTCATTCTATAACGCGGCAAAAGATATTACTAAAAAACTAAATCAAATAAATCCAACGTTATTCTATTTAATGGCCTGTAAACCCAGGCCTATTAAGTTAATAGATGAACATAATTTTTACTCTGTGATTTTATCAATCAATATAGGATCAGAATTATTCAAAACTCTTTGGCTAGAAGAAATCAATAAATTATCTATTCATGATCAAACCCATGTTGAAAATCGCACTGATGATGTCGACTGGGGAAATATAAAGATTACTTTTACAAACAAAATATCCCATGATAATTATCTCAAACAATTAAATAAAGATAGCGAAACCTTTAAAAGCACATTAGCTTTTTATCAAAATGCCTGTAGTAAAGAAGATACGCTTCAAGTCTATGAAGTTATGTTTCTTCTGAGCATTGAGACACTGGGGCATAATCTTTGGCCTGGTTTTGATGTTTCTGATTCTAATGCTGAGACCCAATTCTAGGCCATAAAAGCGACTATCTGGTCGTCTGGTTTTAGAAAGTGGTAAGCTTATAGCTACTTAAGTGACCAACTAAATTTTATTCAAAATTTTAAACAATATTGTGCAGATAAAGTAAAAAATCCTTGATTGGCATGAGTTAAATAGCTATATTATTCAAAATTTTGAACAAAAATAAAATATATGAAACTTAATGTTTTCGTCAATAAGATGAAAGTTGGTGTTCTGGAGGAAATTAGTCCAGATCCATTGGGAAGTAATCCTAATCCGAGAATTCAATTTGAATACCTATCGGGTGTAGAGCCCACCGATAGAATATCCTTGCTAATGCCTGTCTCTGAAAAACGTTTCATTTATCATGAGATACCTCCTGTATTTGACATGATACTACCTGAGGGTAAAAGAAGAGCTTCAATCGACCAAGTCGCGAAAATTACTCGTATTGATGACATGGGATTACTCTCTTTTGTTGGCTACAACACGATAGGGCGTAATCAGATTTGCAAAGGAGAAATTTTAGGTGATATTCCTGAAATTAATATTGATAAGCTTAATTGTTGTGACAACGGCCAAAAGCTATTTCAAGAGTTATTGATTAAATCAGGGTTTCATTCCGGTGTTTCTGGAATTCAACCTAAAGTACTAGTTTCAACATTAAGCAAAGAAGATAAAATCAGAACATTAAACACATCGACACATATCATTAAGAGTTTTGATATGGATGAATTCCCATGGCTAACAGTTAATGAGTTTTTTTGCTTAAAGGCTGCTAAATTAGCGGGTATCGATGTGCCTGAGTTTACGTTATCAAAAGATGGACAGCTTCTTGCCATTAAAAGATTTGATTTGAAGAATAAAGGTGCTCATTATGGTTTTGAAGAAATATTGTCATTAATGGGGCAAAAATCTTCTGAAAAATATAGAGGCTGCATTGAAGATATAATCAATTGCATCGATGATCATATCAATATAACAAAAGCAATTCCGTCACTGCAGTCGATATTTCGGCAAACAGTTTTTAATACATTAATTGGTAATGGTGATGCGCATTTAAAGAATTTTGGATTGCTATACGATGATAAATCAATAATGTTATCTCCCGCATACGATATTGTTTGCACTAAGGCACATATTTATAATGACATTCCTGCATTGGCTCTAGAGTATGAGAATTACTCTAAGAAATGGTGGTCAAAATCGGAATTAATCGAATTTGGTGAAAGACATTGTTATGTCACTAGGGAAAAAGCTAATGTTATTTATGACAAAATCATAAGCGCAATGGAGGCTGTTATAAATGATATAGAAGAATATGTTAATCAACATCCTGAATTTAATGAAATAGGAACAAAGATGATATCTGTTTGGCAGGCGTCAATACATGATCAATTAGGGGATTGAATGAAAATAAAGAACCCACAAGCTGTTTCAGATTTAATAAGTAAAGGTCGAAAAGCCCAAAAAATCAATCAGACTGAAGCGGCTAATATTTTAGAGATAAGCAGAACAAAGCTAGCCATGATGGAGGTTAGCGGTGAAGCGCTTGGTTCGGCTTCATTTTTTAGCGTACTAAAGGCAATTAAATTGGCTGGACTAGAGCTTTACTTGGAAGTAAAACCATCAGCCCCAACGTTAAATGATATTCAGAAATCAAATGCTATTCGAAATATGAAAAAAATTGAGGCTGAGGATGCTGAAGGTGTGTCATCACAGTAATAATAGATAATTTTAATGTGCGTTATTATAACCAGAATAGATTACCTTAACGTGTGGCTGGATTTTCTGGGCAAGACGAACGGTAAGGAAGTATGCTTCATGATCATCTTCAATTAGTTAAATGATGTGTTACGTGCTCCAAATACTGTGATGGCTTACCGTTAATTAGAATTACTATTGATTTGCAAATATGTTGATGTCGTTCTTGTATACGTAATATGCGAATTAGAGTAAAACTTTCCTTATTAGTAAAGATGAAGATTTCGTGATTTTACATAGTGCTGATAAGCAACTAGTGCCTTTAATATGCATACGAGTAACTAATACTCGACGAAAATAATTGTTGGAATGGTTTTAACGACTACCGCCATATATCATGGATAAGCTGAATTCTGAGGAACTGTTAGTGGAATTCGCATAAGAGAATAGGTTAATGGCCAGACTAGTTTTTTGGGGAGCGTTAAATGAAATGTTCAGATGAAAAAAGTATCGGCATGCTGAGTTAAATTCTTTATGTGCGTAAAATGTGCTTTTCTGAAATATCAGCCCGTTACTCTAGAGCTTTCTGTGGCGTAGAATGACTTATTAGCAGGATATAAGGCATTGTTTTAGTTGATATTTTTATTTATATCTCGGACTTTTAATGCGATGGTCGCGCGTTCGAATCGCGCACGACCCACCAAACAAAGACTTGATTTATAAAGCATTTCAATAGATTGCCCGTCGAGTTGAAGCAACATAATCGCAGTAAGGCGCAATTTTAGGCGCACTTCTGTATTAATTGCTCAATGAGGTGGCGTAATGAATCAGATATACCCTTCCAAACTAGTCCAATACCAGCAATTCTCATTATGACTACAACCTATCCAGT
>CAIVGC010000244.1 GCA_903905335.1 uncultured Methylococcaceae bacterium | reverse complement strand
GTGTTGCTGTAAAATATAATTCTGCATAAGCCAACTGCCACAACATAAAGTTGCTAACACGCTGTTCGCCACCTGTTCTTATAAATAAATCAGGATCAGGTAAGCCAGCTGTTGATAAATACTGATTAATTAATTGATCATTAATATCTTCTGTCTTTAGCTCACCGGCAGCCATTTTTTTCTGCACTTGCAAAAAAGCCTGACACATATCCCAGTGACCACCGTAATTTGCCGCTATGACCACAGTTAAAGCTTTATTATTCTGAGTTTGCGCTTCGCCTTCGGCCATTTTTTTCTGCAATTTATCAGAGAATGCTGATCTATCGCCTATAAATCGTAATCGAATACTATTACGGTCTAATTTATTGATTTCTCTTTGCAAAGTCGCCATAAACAAGGCCATCAACAAAGAGACTTCTGCTTCAGGTCTGCGCCAATTTTCGCTACTAAAAGCAAATAAGGTTAAGACCTCAACATTATGGGTTGCGCAATACTCTACAATTTTTCGTACCGCTTTAACCCCAGCCTGATGACCCACTGCTCTTGGCATAAATCTTTTTTGCGCCCATCGACCATTACCATCCATGATAATGGCAATATGACGAGGATTATTAAGCTCGGAATCCAAAGCAGTTAGATCATCATTGGCCATGGCTATCTCTGTTAAATTGACAAGAGATCCGCTTCTTTTGTTTCCAGTATTTTTTCTATATCCTTAATATACTGATCCGTTAATTTTTGTATTTTTTCTTCAGCGCCACGCGCCTCATCTTCAGAAATCATTTTTTCTTTTAATGCGTCTTTTATTTCTGAATTAGCATCACGGCGAATATTTCTGACCGCAACCCGACCATTCTCAGCTTCATGCTTAACCACTTTAACCAAATTGCGTCTACGCTCTTCTGTTAATGCAGGCAAAGGAATTCGAATAGTCATACCATTGGTCGCTGGATTTAAACCTAAATCCGACTTCATAATAGCTTTTTCTATCGCTTGTACCATACCTTTTTCCCAAGGTGTAATCGTTAAGGTGCGCGCATCTTCAACAGCAATATTAGCGACTTGAGATAAAGCCGAATCGGTACCATAGTAAGAGACCATAATTTGCTCTAGCAAACTAGGATGAGCCCTACCCGTTCTAATTTTTGAGAATTCATGCTTTACAGCATCGATACTCTTCCCCATACGGGTTGCTGCATCTTGTTGAATGTCATTAATCATTAATCTGTTCCTCGTTCAATTAGCGAACCTATTTCTGCGCCCATCATTAATTTCATAACAGCGCCCTGCTCAAAAATATTCATCACACGCATTGGCACGTTATTATCACGACATAAAACCAATGCTGTGGTATCCATAACATTAAGACGCTGATCCAGGGCTTCATCATAAGTTAATCGTGGATAAAATACTGCGTCTTTGACCTTTTCAGGATCAGCTGAATAAACGCCTTTAACTTTGGTGGCTTTAATCATTAAACCGGCGTTGATTTCAATAGCCCTAAGACTAGCGGCTGAATCGGTAGTAAAAAAAGGATTACCGGTACCCGCTGCAAAAATAACAACTCGACCTTTTTCTAAATGCCTAACAGCTCTACGACAGATATAATCTTCGCATACTTGATTGATTTTAAGTGCCGACATAACTCGCACTTGCTGGCCTTGCGCTTCTAAGGCGTCCTGCATAGCCAAGGCATTGATAACTGTAGCTAACATGCCCATTTGATCACCAGTGACTCTATTCAAACCTTCGGCCGCTTTTTCAGCACCGCGTAAGATATTACCACCGCCGATAACTAAACCGACTTGTATTCCGATATCACATAATTCTTTAATTTCAGTGGCAAGACGCTTAATAATACCAGCATCAATACTTGCGCCTGTCTCACCCACTAAAGCTTCACCGCTTAACTTAAGCAAAATTCTTTGGCAAATTGGTTTAGTCATAATATTTTCAGGGTCAGTTTTTAAATTGGGTTAAGCCGTAGCTTAACCCAATAGCGATATATTCATAAAGTAACCATTTAACAGATTCCTTTATAAACCGTCTTAGTTACCTCTAACTTGCGCCATTACTTCTTCGGCAAAGTTTTCTTCTTTTTTCTCTATGCCTTCACCCACTTCAAAGCGAACGAAACGAAGTGCATTGTTACCTTTTGATGCTACTAATTGAGCGATAGTCATCTTGTCGTCTTTAATAAAAGGCTGACCTAACAAAGTAACTTCTGCCAAGAATTTTCCGACTCGACCGGCAATCATTTTTTCTACGATGTCTGCTGGCTTGCCTTTAATTTTTTCTTCTTGCTGAGCCAAGAAAATTTCTTTTTCTTTGGCAATAGTATCAGCAGAAACTTGATCTGCAGAAACACAAACAGGTTTACTAGCTGCAATGTGCATAGCGATATCTTTTCCTAATTCTTGATCTGGTGTAGCTAGCTCAACAATCACGCCAATTTTACTACCATGTAAATAGCAAGCAGTACCGCCTTCAGTCGCTTTAAATCTTTCAAAACGTCTTACAGTGATGTTTTCACCTAGCTTTGAAATCAAGCCACGGCGCATTTCATCAACACTGATACCATCTTCCAATGGCATCGCTAATAATTGTTCTTCGGTTTCAATATTATCAGCATTCAATAAAGCAATCGTTACACTATTAACAAAACCAACGAAGTCATCTGCTTTAGCAACGAAATCTGTTTCACAGTTAATATCAACGATGGCAACCGCTTTGCCATCTTCGCTAACCTTAACACCAATAATACCTTCAGCAGCAATACGACCTGATTTTTTATCAGCCTTAGCTAAACCAGATTTACGCATATTCTCAATGGCTAACTCCATGTCGCCTTCAGCTTCAACTAAAGCTCTTTTACATTCCATCATACCGGAGGCCGTTCTTTCACGTAACTCCTTTACCATTGCTGCACTAATATTAATACTCATTCTTGTGTTTCCTTAAATTATGTCGTCACTGTAAAAACGCCCCTAT
>CAIVGC010000243.1 GCA_903905335.1 uncultured Methylococcaceae bacterium | reverse complement strand
TTTGGCACTAGTAACGCTGATGGTTTGGGTGACCGGTATATGAAAAGCTGCCAAGATAGCTTTAGCTTCTTGTGCGGTTAATACTTGACGGCCTTCAGAGAGCACGCGCTCAATAATTAAGCGAGCACCTGCCACATCGGGTTTGGGGAGTTCATCCGTTGCCGTTGGGATTTGTTTGAGTAGAATTTGATGTTCTGCATAATTGGCCAAAAAGGCAAAGGCATCAACCGCTGTTTCTGGTGTATTAAAGTGTGCGACCTTGCTGTTAGCAAATAAGTCACGCCCCGCTTGAACTCTAGCACCTCCTGTCCAAGAGGCTAACACGGGCTTATGGCTGACTTTTGCGCCATCAATAATACATTGAGCCACAAGGGTGGGTTCAGTCATGGCTTGTGGTGTTAAAATTACTAAGATGCCATCAATATTGTCGTCATTAATACAAATCTCTAAGGCTTGCTGATAACGATCAGCGCTGGCATCACCTAGGATATCGATAGGGTTGGCATGAGACCAATGCGGCGGTAGTGCAGCATTTAAAGCTTCTAAGCTGGCAGGACTTAAGGCGGCTAAAGGTATGCCAACATCTTCGGCACGATCAGTACTCATGACACCGGGTCCGCCGGCATTGGTGATAATGGCTAAGCGATCTTTGTTAACGACATAATTATTAGCCAATACTCTCGCAGCAGAAAATAATTCGGTAATGGTATAGGCTCTTACCACACCGGCTCTGGCAATCGCGGCATCAAAGACATTGTCACCACCTACCATTGCGCCAGTATGAGACATGGCGGCTTTGCAGCCGGCTTCATGGCGACCTGATTTTATGAGGATTACCGGCTTTAAGCGAGCAGCAGCTTTGAGGCCGCTTAAAAAACGACGGGCATCGCGTATGCCTTCCACGTACATTAATATGCCAGTGGTTTTGCTATCGGTTGCTAAATAATCTAAGACTTCACCAAAATCAATATCAGCTGCGCCTCCCATAGAAACGACAGTGGAAAAGCCAATATCTTGTACTTTTGCCCAATCTAAGATGGCGGTACATACTGCGCCAGATTGCGATAATAAGGCTAGATTACCGTCTTTAACTGTACCATCACCAAACGTGGCATTAAGTTGGCCACTGGGGCGAATGACACCTAGGCAGTTAGGGCCGATAATGCGAATACTGTAACGATGAGCTATGGCGAGTATTTCTTGTTGTAGGCGCAGACCTTCGGCGCCCAATTCACCAAAGCCAGCACTGATAATAATGACTGAATTGACGCCTTTATCACCACATTCACGCAGTATATTAGGCACGCTAGGGGCGGGTGTGGCAATGACCACTAGATCTAGATCTTCTGGTACGGCATGTAAATCCGGATAGGCTTTGATCCCTAATAATTGCTCATGCTTAGGGTTTATGGGATAAAGTCCCCCGCTAAAGCCAGCTTCCTGCATATTAAGCAGCAGTCTATAGCCTACGCTATTTTCGCGTTCTGATGCCCCTACAATAGCAACTGAGTTAGGTGTAAAGAAATGTTTTAAATAATGAGGGCCCATGTGTGCTCCGTAGCTAAAATAGTCAGAAAGTCGCTTTTCTTGCGACCTACAAGGTTTGATGGTTTATGTCGCGTAGGGCAATCGGAATTATAAGTAAAGTGAAGCTTTATGCTTAAGTGGTAGTTATACAGCTTTAGCTTATAAAACAGCTAAAGCTGTATAACTACGAGAGGTGTTGCTATATAAAATAAAATGGTTGGGCTGTATGTTTTATGCAGTAGATGTCTTAATCTTTAATAGGCGGTGGGGCCAATACCACGCGTGAGCCATTAGATTCGGCAGAACTAACGACACCTGCCGCTTCCATAGCTTCAATCATGGTGGCGGCACGGTTGTAACCCACTTTAAAGCGGCGTTGTACGCTTGATATAGAGGCTTTTCTGGTTTCTGTGACGAATTGTACGGCTTCGTCATAAAGTGCGTCAGATTCTGAGTTACTGCTATCACCACTGGGATTGTAACCATCATTGCTTTCAGATGAATCACGAGTAATATCTTCCAGATAATTAGGCGGAGCTGTTTGTTTTAAAAATTCTACCACACGATGGACCTCGTGATCGTCAACAAAAGCACCGTGTGCTCGTATAGGAATACTGGTGCCTGATGGTAAAAACAGCATGTCGCCATTACCTAACAAGGTTTCTGCGCCACCTTGATCGAGAATAGTCCGAGAATCTATGCGTGAGGAGACTTGAAAAGAAATGCGAGTTGGTACATTGGCCTTTATTAGCCCTGTTAATACGTCAACAGAAGGTCTTTGCGTAGCCAATATTAAATGTATGCCCGCTGCTCTGGCTTTTTGTGCCAGTCTGGCGATCAGTTCTTCGACCTTTTTGCCGACGATCATCATCATGTCGGCTAATTCGTCTATGACGATAACAATGCTAGGTAGTTTAGTGAGTACTGGAAAGCTTTCACCGTCTTCAAACGGATTAAGAATTTGATACATTGGATCTCTGATGGTTTCACCTCTGGCGGTCGCATCATCAATCAGTTGATTAAAGCCCGCTAGATTTCTAACACCCATCTTGGACATCAGTTTATAACGTCGCTCCATTTCAGCAACGGCCCAACGTAAGGCATTACTGGCTTCTTTCATGTCGGTTACAACAGGCGTTAATAAATGCGGGATACCCTCATAGACTGAAAGTTCTAGCATTTTAGGGTCTATCATAATTAATCGGACTTCATCAGGCGTGGCTTTATAAAGCAAGCTGAGGATCATGGTATTGATGGCAACTGATTTTCCTGATCCAGTAGTGCCTGCGACTAAGGCATGAGGCATTTTACCTAAGTCAGCAACCATAGGTGCGCCAGCAATATCTTTACCCATCGCCAACGTTAACAAGGATTTAGCTTTAACAAAGTTAGGCGAAACTAATAACTCTCGTAAGGTTACCATTTCGCGAACGCGATTAGGTATTTCTAAGCCGACCACTGATTTGCCAGGAATGATTTCTACAATGCGCACACTGGTTACAGATAAGGCACGGGCTAAATCTTTAGATAAAGTGCTAATACGGCTGACCTTAACGCCAGCTGCGGGCTGTAGTTCAAAGCGTGTAATAACAGGGCCTGGGTGAAAGCCTACTACGGTAACAGCCACATTGAAATCGGCTAGGATATCTTCTACCAATCGAGACATTTCTTCCAAATCAGTTTCTGAATAACCAATTACGCGAGTATCTCGTTCGTCTAGTAGGCTTAATGATGGCAATACGCCTTCACTGGCGTTATATTTCGGTGGCACATTTTTAATGGCTGGTATCGTCATCCCTTCAGTTGCTTCGAGTTTGGGATTTTTAAAGGTATCTAGGCTTTTTGTGCTTTCTTTTCTTGGATAGGGCTGTTTTGGGGTCGTTATGGTTTGATAACTATCATCTTGTTGCAGGTTATCTGTAACAGACGAACGTTGATGGTTTTTAAAATTAAAGCCATAAATAATAAAGTGGCAAAATAGAACGCAGTATCGGCCAACGGAATCTATGATGCTTAACCATGATAAGTTAGTTGTTAGTGTTATGCCGGAAAGTAAGAGCATAATCAAAAACAAAGTAGCTCCTGAGTTACCAAATAGGACTAGAGTTTTATCACCGATTTCTTGACCTAAATATCCGCCAGTAGTGCCAGGGAGTTGCACGCCCACACGGTATATGTATAGATAAGATAAGCCAGCACTAGAAACAATTAAAGCGAATGAACCTAAACCGCGTAAGGTGATAGATATCTTTTCTTCATTAATGCGAGGCTCAGCGAATACTAAATAACCGTGCCAAGCAATAATGATAGGGAATATATAGGCGGATAAACCAAATAGACTTAGCATGACATCAGCAATCCAAGCACCTAATACACCGCAACAATTAGTCACAGTTCTTATTTCACTGCTGTGCGTCCAGCCAGCATCGCCAGTGTTAAAGGTAAATAGAGCAAGTAAAAGAAATAATGAGCCCATAAAAAAACCTAGGATGCCTATTTCACGCAACCCACGTAATGATTTTCTTTCTATTACCGCAGACATATCTGATATCTCAACTTGTATGGAATCATACAAAACAGGATTAAGTAGCAATTGCCATATATTCTACATGACTATTATCTATTAAAAAAACATAAGAATTCATTTTGTTATCATTTAATTGAAGTTTTACATAATAACATTTACGAAAGATCATTTCCTCTGCATAATTCTAGCTAATTAACTAAATATAGAGGATTTTAAATGAATACTACCAAGCACTGTCGTCTTTTGATTTTGGGTTCTGGGCCTGCAGGTTATACAGCCGCTATTTATGCGGCTAGAGCGAATTTAAAGCCAGTTATAATTACAGGCATGCAGCAAGGTGGTCAATTAACAACAACCACAGAAGTTGATAATTGGCCTGGTGATGTCGAAGGACTGCAAGGTCCTGATTTGATGGAACGTATGCGACTACATGCGGAACGTTTCGAAACAGAGATTATTTTTGATCATATCCATACCACAGATTTATCTTCTAAACCTTTTACATTAACTGGAGATTCAGGTGTTTACACCTGTGATGCGCTGATTATTGCCACAGGCGCCTCTGCTCGTTACTTAGGTTTAGATTCCGAAGAAGCCTTTAAGGGACGTGGTGTTTCTGCTTGTGCGACTTGTGATGGTTTCTTTTATCGCAATAAACCGATTGCAGTGATAGGTGGCGGCAATACGGCGGTTGAAGAAGCCTTGTATTTATCTAATATTGCTTCAAAAGTGACAGTCGTTCACCGTCGCGATAAATTTCGTTCTGAGAAGATACTCGCTGATAAATTGCTTGAAAAAGCTAAAAATGGCAATGTCGTCGTTGAATGGAATGCTTACTTAGATGAAGTGCTGGGTGATGATATGGGCGTGACTGGCATTAGAATTAAAAGTACTTTAGATGATAGTAGCCAAGATTTAGATGTTCATGGTGTATTTATTGCCATTGGCCATACTCCCAATACCGGTATTTTTGAAGGCCAATTAGCAATGGAGCATGGTTATATTAAGGTTAACAGTGGCATAACAGGTAATGCCACTGCCACGAGTGTTGAGGGTGTTTTTGCCGCCGGTGATGTGATGGACTCGGTTTATAAGCAAGCCATTACTTCAGCAGGATCGGGTTGTATGGCGGCATTGGATGCTGAAAAATATTTGGATGAGTTAGTATAAAAACTTAGAGATCAGCATTTTTGTGGGCCTATATAAATAAAACATTTGATGAAGATGGACTTAATTAACTCCGAAAATATTTATCAGGCTTTATTTGAAGCCACCAGTGACCCTATGCTTTTGCTAAAAGATGGGCGTTTTATTGAGTGCAATCAAAGCGCTTTAACGTTGTTGGCTTATAGTTTTAAAGCTGATTTACTTAATTTACGACCTATTGATATTTCTCCGCCTTTGCAAGCAGATGGTCGTTGTTCGCAGGAAAAAGCTAAAGAAATGATGGCTAACGCTCTTAGTAATGGGCGTCAGTGTTTTAAATGGCTGCATCAACGGGTAGACGGTTTAATTATTCCGTTAGAAGTTATATTAACGCCCATTCACTTAGCAGGCGAAGTCTTTTTACATGTCGTATGGCGTGATATTAGTGAGCGTGAGCAAATTAAGTTGCAATTAGAATCTTCAGAAACCAAGCTTCGCTTTTTATATGATGCTTCTCCTGATGCTATGACCACAATCAAAAATCATGAGTTTGTTGATTGTAATAAGGCTGCCTTACTATTATTTGGTTGCTCTGATAATTCAGCATTATTGGGGTTACATCCTGCTGAATTATCACCAATTCTTCAAGCGTGTGGTAAAACTTCAGTAGAATTATCTGATTTGTATATCGATACGGCATTAAAAAAAGGTAGTGCTTATTTTGAATGGATACATAAACGTATTGATACAGGCGAATCATTTCCTACTGAAGTGCAGCTTTTTGCCGTAAAAATTGACGGAGTTTATTGTGTGCAAGCATTTATACGAGATATTAGTCTGCGTATATTAAATGAACTAGCCCTGCAAGAAAGTGAGTTTCGTTGGAAGTTTGCCTTAGAAGGGGCCGGTGACGGGGTTTGGGATTGGGATATTCAAAGTAATGAAGCGAGTTATTCGAAACTTTGGAAACAGATGCTCGGTTATAGCGAAAACGATATCTTACCCACTAATGATGAATGGACAGCTCGAATTCATCCAGATGATGCATTGTATGTCGCAACGACTCTGCAGGCTTATTTAGCCGGTCATACTGAAGTGTATATTGTTGAATATCGGTTGCGCTGTAAAGATAATAGCTATAAGTGGATGCTTGGTAGAGGCATGGTGGTAAGTCACGATGCTGATGAAAAACCTTTACGCATGATAGGTACTCATACTGACATTACTTACCGTAAAAACATGGAAGAAGAGTTACGGCAATTGGCCTTTTATGATGGCTTAACCAAAGTCGCAAATCGTTTGTTACTTAATGACCGTTTAAAACTCGCTATTGCCAATAATAAACGCAGTAGTCATTATTTGGCGGTGTTGTTTATGGATTTGGATAATTTTAAGCCCCTTAATGATCAGCATGGACATTTGGTGGGTGATTTATTGCTTATTGAGGTAGCACGGCGATTAAAAACTTGTGTGCGTAAGGGTGATACTGTCTCTCGATTTGGTGGTGATGAGTTTGTGGTAATGCTTAGTGATTTAGCTGAGAGTAAAACTTATGCACAAAATCAGGTTAGCTTGGTGGCCAATAAAATTCTTATTTTATTGGCCGAGCCTTATGAGTTGATTGTGCATCAAGAAGACGGCTCTGAAAATAAAGTTAAGCATCAATGTACTGCCAGTATTGGCGTTGCTTTAATAAACCAAATAGGTAGTTTTGATGATATTTTAAGATGGGCTGATGCAGCTATGTATAATGCTAAATCCTCTGGTAGAAATAGAATATGTTTCCATGAAACATTGTCTTCAGCTGGGTAAAATTAATCATGATTAACCTTCGGGATAATAACTCAGGACTTGTTATTTACGGCTACCAATTTAAGACGGGACAGTTTAGCTTAATCGTTCACTTTTAGACACAGCTCTCCTAAACGCAGACAAAGTGCGAAAGGTTAAGGGTTAAGCCTTGTATCTGTAACGCCTTAAGCTGGCAGCCTTATTTACTAATATTGTGATAGCTTTCAAAGAGCCATTTAAAAAGTTAAGTTAATGCCTCTTTTTTAAGTGACTAAAAATAGCTGATCTAATAAACTATAGGTGTTTAAATCACCCTTATTCCACAATATTCATACGTATACTAAGAGATCAGTCACACATGAATCGAACAGGTCTGGAAGCTTGGTTTTTTTTAGTTTTCGT
>CAIVGC010000242.1 GCA_903905335.1 uncultured Methylococcaceae bacterium | reverse complement strand
CATGCCGGTCGGGGTTTGCAACCCCGACCGAAACGTTTGGATGTTTCAATAGCTTTCGAAACCTGAGTAACGGGGTTATAAACCCCGTCACGCTTCAATATCACGCAGCTTACTAAAGTCCGTCATTTCTGTATCTGTTGAAAAAATAAAATCTTAACCTATAGGTCGGTCGTGAATCATATTTAATGTTAAAATTTCACCTAGCTGTCAATTCCCCATAATTACCTTATTTAAATAATATGAATCTTAAATTGGCACACTATGTATTACTTTTATTATGTTGTATCTATAATCCCCCCATACAGGCTGATCTACCAGATCCAGATCCAATTTTTAAAACGTCGGGCACAGCGCGCCTAAACCCCTTATTCAATGTAGAAACGTTTACCGCCACCAACCTCGCCTTAAACAACAAACAACCTTCCTTTGTCGTTGGAAACAAAGCTGTATTCGTTCGGAACATTAATGGACAAATGCGGCCTGATCAAGACCAGTCAGTTACGATCTATATCGACAACAAACAAGTCGGCAGATTTATGTGGTGGGGTGCTTTCAATAATGGCGGCTTTGGCTATCCCTTCCAAGACATTAAAGACGATCCGGCATCTTTAAAAATAGACGAGATAGCGCAGACTGTCACCTATAGCAAACCTTATAACTTACCGACAGGAAAGCGGGCAGTATTCACCTATACACTAAAAACCTTAAAAGACAGCAAAATTGAACTTGCCTGGGATCTAGGTATAACCCAACAAGAACTCGAAAACTCACAGCAGGATTTGGGTGTGTCATTATGGTTCTCGACTAATAATTATAGAGACAAGAGCATTTTAATAGGCGACACAGTATTTAAAAACTCATCACGAGAAAGCCTCATTCAATCAAAGATAACTACAGCAAATTCTGGGAACTTGAAATACAACGGCACCCTTCCTGTCGATGGATATACACTTGTACTGGGTGACTTACAAAGCAGCATCACTGAAAGTATTTATGTACCCAGTGTAGGTGATGATCGTTATGAGTTTATGGATAAGATGAGTTATCCAAAACGTCAGGCAAAAGGAAGCATCGTTATTGATTTAGGTGTGGCCGCGCTACCCCAAATAAATACACCACCTGCTGTAAGTGGTATCGATTTTTGGAAAGCAGATGCAACGCATGTTCCACAATCATCTGTGCGCAATCTAATGCCAAACCCAAGTTTTGAACAAGGTCTTCGTTATTGGACATGGGTCGGTGGTGGAGCAACTTACACCCCAGACACCTGGCCCCGCTATGATATCGTCTCGGAAGGACTATTTGGCAAAAAGGCACTGCTCATAGGCAATACACAACCAGGCGCACCGGGGATAATGAGTTTTCCTATGTCCCTGATAGAGGGTCAACAATATACCCTCAGTTTTTATGCAAAAGCGGACAGCGATTGCACTTTAACCTTATCGCTAGCCAGCGCAGCAAAAGGCGGTAAATTTGACAATAAAAATGGCCCGTTTGGCGACATCGAGAATCCAGAGTCAAAGTTTTTGATAACAAAAGAATGGACACACTATTCAAGGACGTTTACGGCTGATGCAGCGGGACTAAAGCTAGGACTATTCGGAGGCAACAATACTCTGATTGATGGTCTTCAGCTTGAAAAAGGCGATAAAGCATCAGAATTTATAGCACCGCCTATCGAAGGCGTACTTACCACCAGCGATCCAGATAATGCACTGGTCAAAGATAAAGATATTGATTCAGAATTTACTTTCATCGGCAAAGCTAATACGGCTGGTGAGGCCACCATCACGGTCAAAAATGCCTTTCGCGAAATCGTATATGCTGAAACATTTAATATCGAAATTGGTGAAGATGAAACTCAGAAAATCAAACTGTTATTTGATGCAAAGAAATTTGGTGAAGGCGTCTTCGTAGTAGCAACTGACTATACTGTAAAAGGCTTCACGCCTTATACTGATTATTACCGACTTTCAATCTTAACCCCACTTGAAAACGCTCATGCCACTAAAAATATTTTTGGTACCTTAGGACATTATGACAGAATATCGCGCGGAGAAGATTTAGCACGAAAATATAGGGAATGGGGGTTTGGCTCCACAAGTTGGGGCTATAGCTGGAATGATAAAAGCCTCAGACCTTATCTGGAACAGAAATATAAAATTGCCAACATTGCCAATATAGTAGTTTCTAAGAATAAAGAACTTGAAAAAAGTTACCTTAATTGGACGTCAATAACACCAGAACAAGAAGTAAGCATTGAGCAACTTGCCTACGAAAACGCAAAACTCTATGACCCAGTGCAATACAATATTTGGGGCTTTGGGAATGAAGAAGAAGGCTCTTACCTTATTAAAAACAAACAATTTGATGAGTATTTCAAAGCACAATTTGCTACCGTCAAAGGTGTTAAACGTGCCAACCCTAACGCACTGATTATCCCAAGCTCTGGAACCTCAGGCTATTCCTTAGAGCGAGGTTATGATGCAATAGAAGGCTATCTTCAAACAGCACAAAAACACGGTTTTAAATATGATGCAGTTGCAGTGCATCCTTATGGCAATATAGACAAAGGGACATTATCTACCCATGATCTTGATGAAGAAACCGCACGCCTGATAGCGCAGATGAAGAAATATGGCTACGGCAACGACACCCCAATTTATTACACAGAACTATTTAATATCCCTGAAACTTACTTGCCAGTTTGGGGTGCTGATGGTTCTTATGATAATTATGCATCAGGGAAGCCGACCTATGATTTCGGCAAGCGTGAATTTATCCAAGCGGCCTCAGCGAGTAGAGCTTATATCATCATGTTGAAATACTGGCCGCAACTGCAATCATCTAATATTTGGATTTCGCGGCCATTCATGGATATGTATTTAACACCGCTTATACTTAACAAAGCCGTTAACACACTGGGCAGCCATCTAGGCTATGTGGAATTTAAAGCTGATATTAAACCAACGCCTGAAATTCGCGGCTATGCCTTCAGGCTTAAAGACGGTAAAGGTATTGCACCCATTTGGTGTGTTAATAAAGACGTAGAAAAT
>CAIVGC010000241.1 GCA_903905335.1 uncultured Methylococcaceae bacterium | reverse complement strand
GAACTCAGTTCGGCACTCGACCGTGCTGAGCGTTATTTAGGCTTATCTAGCATTCTGGTTATTTTGATTGCGGGGGTTGCGATTGCTATGGCAACCACGCGCTATACTGAGCGCCACTTTAATGCCACCGCTTTATTGCGTTGTCTAGGTCTTAAGCAACGAGAAATTCTCTGGCTATATAGCAGTCAGTTTATGGTGTTAGGCTTGCTCGCTAGTGCTATAGGTAGTGCCTTAGGTTACTGTGCTCAAGTCGGCTTGTTTTATATTTTACGAGAGCTATTGCCCCAGCCTATAGCAATGCCGAGCCTAGGCTCGTTGTTTTTTGGTTTTATCATCGGCATGGTGGTGTTATTAGGTTTTGCATTACCACCGCTGTTAAGGCTTAAACAAGTTTCCCCCTTGCGAGTATTACGTAGGGAATTAGAGCCTAGACCGCCTGCTGTTTGGCTGGTTTATGGCTTAGCTATTAGTCTTATCAGTTTGTTAATTTGGAAATATACTCATGATCTAAAAATGACGGTCAGCGTTTTAGGCGTAGGTCTGATTACTTTAATGCTACTGGGCTTGCTGATTATGGGCTTATTGAAATTAATGCATAAACGCCTAGATGGCCTGTCTTTATTATGGCGACTAGGTCTGCAAGGGCTATTAAGAAATAATCGCGCCAGTATCAGCCAAATTCTGGCGTTCAGCATTACCTTGGTGGCCATGTTACTTAGTTTTAATGTCCGCAACGATATCATCAATGATTGGCAGCAACAATTACCTAAAGATGCGCCCAATCATTTCGCCTTGAATATTTTCCCGAATCAAGCGCAAGACTTCAAAGCAGAACTCAAACAGCAGCACATTACCGGTAGTGAATTTTATCCGGTAGTAAAAGGTCGCTTGACTGCTATCAATGACACGACGGTGCAAAAAAGAGCCAGTAAAGATAGTCAGGGTGACAATGCTATTCATAGAGACTTAAGTCTGACTTGGGCGGCAGATATTCCTAATGAAAACAAATTGCAAGTAGGTGAATGGTGGACGGATACACTGCCGGGACAAGTCTCAGTTGAACAAAAGTTAGCGGAGAGTTTAATCATAAAGGTCGGTGATAGTTTAACTTTTACAGTGGGTAGTCAGCAATTGCATGCCACAGTGGTCAATATTCGTAGCTTGCGCTGGGATACCATGAGGCCTAACTTTTATATGGTTTTTTCACCCGGAACTTTGGATGCGTATCCTAGTACCTTTATCACCAGTTTTTACTTAGCAGAAAACCAGAAAGAGTCATTAAATGCCTTGGTAAAAAAATATCCCGGCACGACCATCTTAGAAGTTGATTTAATTTTGCAGCAATTTAGGGTCCTGTTAACGCAATTAACACAAGCGATTAACTTTTTGTTGTACTTCGCCTTAATGGCGGGCTTTATTGTGTTATTGGCCGCTGTTTATGCCACCCTAGATCAGCGTATTTATGAAGGCGCACTGATGCGTACTTTAGGCGCCAGTCGTCGCTTATTAAGAACAGCGCAGTTCATTGAATTTAGTGTATTAGGCTTGGTTTCTGGGGTGTTAGCGGTGGTGATGAGTGAGCTTATGCTCTTAGCTTTATATACGCAAGTGCTGCATATTAGCTATCATCCTAGTTTTTATATGTGGCTGTTAGTGCCGGTGACTAATGCTGTCTTGATCAGTATAGTCGGTTGTTGGGGCGTAAGACAGGTGCTGAATAAGCCGCCTTTGCAGGTTTTAAGGGCGCTATAGATATTAATTTACTGGGCTCTTTTTTGAATGTGAAATTGTTTTTTTTATATCTAATCGGATATATTAAATTTATAAAGAAAATACAATTTCTAGGTGATTCGCTAAATGCTTACGAGAGTTCCCCGAGGATGGGTTACCAACTTAAGACGGGACAAGACAGTATTTTAAGCTTTTATCGTTAACAATCTGTACTCATTAATATGCATTCTCAATGTACGTCATTCCGGCATGGATTGCCGGAATCTCAACTACAGGGAGGTATAAAGATTACCATCATTCCGGCTTCTCGGCCGGTATGATGAGTTACTTGTGTAGCTATGAGTTGAGCATGAAAATAATAGACTCTTCGAACTGCCCCGCTTTAAGTTGTTAGTCTTGTTCTTTATAAGCTAATTCTAGAAATACCTACGGCTTTACGTAATTCTTTCATAAAGGGTACGCTCACGGCGCGTGCTTTTAGTGCGCCTTCTTGCAATTGCGCTTCAATATGCTCAGGTGCTTGCAGTAAAGCCTCATAGCGTTCTCTGGCAGGGGTGATGTGTTCGTTGATGTGTTCGAATAACACGCCTTTCATTTCGCCCCAAGCGATGCCTTCAGCATAACGTTGACGGATTTCTAAAACTTCGTTTGTCGTGGCAAAGGCTTTATAGATGCTGAATAAGGTGCAAGTATCAGGGTCTTTAGCTTGCCCTGGTTCTAAAGAATTGGTTTGAATTTTATTAATGAGTTTCTTTAGTTTCTTTTCAGGTTCGAACAAAGGAATGGTGTTGTTGTAGCTTTTGCTCATTTTACGACCGTCCATGCCCGATAGCGTGGCGCCGTGTTCATCGATAACGGCTTCGGGTAAGGTAAAGTGTTCGCCATAGATATGATTAAAGCGTCCAGCAATATCTCTAGCCATTTCGATATGTTGTATCTGATCTTTACCGACGGGCACTTTATGGGCATTAAACATCAGTATGTCGGCAGCCATGAGTATGGGGTAAGCAAATAAGCCCATATTGATACCTTTGTCGAGATCGTTTTCTCCACCTTGTTCATTCTCGGCGGTCGCTGCTTTATAAGCATGGGCTCTATTCATTAAGCCTTTAGAGGCTACGCAGGCCAGCATCCACATGAGTTCCATAATTTCTGGCACATCAGATTGACGATAGAAAACAGCATTTGTGGTATCAAGGCCTAAGGCTAGCCAAGTGGCGGCGATTTCTAGGCTAGAGCGTCTGACTCTTTCTGGCTCTTGGCATTTAATTAATGCGTGGTAGTCAGCGAGAAAATAAAAGGGCGTAACATTGGCATTTTTACTGGCGGCAATAGCTGGTCGGATGGCACCTACATAATTACCTAGGTGGGGAGTGCCGGTGGTGGTAATGCCGGTTAAAATAATTTCTTTAGTCATGGCTGCTCTAAATGGTAGCGTTAAGAGTTATGAATTTTGTGCTATATGAATCGTAGTGGGTAAATAAAATATCTACTATATTGCTAAACATGCCCAAGTCCTCATCCCAGCATGGTCTGCTGAGATACCAGAGTATATGGATGTAAGCATCGAATGTAGAAAGTACTTTTCATGAGATTATATAGTCAATTTATTAATGTTGCTTATTGCCTTCCATGGCAACTGGTTTCCGGCAGTCCATTCCGGAATGACGTTTAGCGTGTTTTTTGTGTGTTTATTTTACCTGCTATACATCACATAGAGCCTGAATTTTACCTAACTTCTATTTTATATCTAGCCTTTGTTAGTAAACAGGGCAATAAATCCTTAGGCTTCTTTAGGGGTTTCGTTGGCTAGGCTTAGCTCGGTTTGTAAGCGCTCATAGATGCCGCCGAAACTGCCATTGCTCATTAAGACAAAATGTCCGCCTTGCTCGGCTTCCTCTTTAAGTTTAGCAATAATGGTCTCTAGCGAGGAGTAGATCACTATATTGTCGCCGTATTTTTGCACGGCGCTTAAGTCCCAGCCCAAGTTTTGCGGTTGATAAATGATGGCTAAATCCGCTAGGTTTAAAGATTCGGCGAGTGTTTGGGTGTGGATGCCAAGGCGCATGGTATTGGAACGGGGCTCTACAATGGCGATAATGCGTTCTTGCCCTACTTGTTTACGGAGGCCATCTAGGGTGGTGGCGATAGCAGTTGGGTGATGAGCAAAGTCATCATAAAGTGTTACCTTATTAATGGTGGCGATGACTTCCATACGCCGTTTAACATTTTTGAATTGACAGAGTGCCGTGATGGCATCTTTAGGTAGTATGCCTATATGGCTGGCAGCAACAATGGCAGATAAGGCATTGTAAACATTGTGTTCGCCGGTTAAGGGCCAATCAATAATACCTTGTTCAAGGTTTTCAAAAAGTACAGAGTAGCGACTGCCATCGGCTTTTATGAGGTGGGCATTCCAAAGTGCTTTGCCGTTAATAGAGGTATTTGCAACAGGTGTCCAGCAACCCATATTGAGAGTATCTTTTAGGTTGTCATCATGCTCGGGGCAGATAATAAGACCTTCGCCAGGTATGGTTCTAACCAAGTGGTGGAACTGTCGTTTAATGGCATCTAGGTCAGGAAAAATATCGGCATGATCAAATTCTAGGTTATTCAGTATCGCTGTGCGAGGGCGATAATGAACAAACTTTGAACGCTTATCAAAAAAGGCGGAATCATATTCATCTGCTTCAATCACAAAGAAGCCTGATTTGTTTTCAGGGCCGCCGCCTAAGCGTGCTGAAATGCCGAAGTTTAGAGGTATGCCGCCAATTAAAAAGCCAGGGTTATAGCCTTGATGTTCGAGTATCCAGCTGAGCATGCTGGATGTTGTGGTTTTTCCGTGAGTTCCTGCAACACCGAGTACCCATTTGTCATGAAGTACATGTTCAGCCAACCACTGAGGGCCTGAGACATAATTGAGTCCTCGGTTAAGAACTGCTTCAACTTCAGAATTTCCACGCGAGAGCGCGTTGCCTATGATGACCAGGTCGGGTTCGCCGTCTAGGTTCTCAGGCTGAAAGCCGTTCATTAGTTCTATGCCTTGTTCTTGTAATTGTGTGCTCATAGGCGGGTAAACATTCTGGTCAGAGCCGCTGACTTGATGGCCCATTTGTCTGGCAATGACGGCTAGTCCGCCCATAAATGTTCCGCAAATACCTATGATGTGAATATACAATGTTATGTCCTAATTTTAAGTGAGGATAAAGATAGTCTTTTATCTGCTTGTTTATTGATACGAAATGGTTACTTGGCTTTAATGATAAGTTACAATGATTTCAACAAGAAGTAATCACTATATGATCTATCAATGACTGAAAAAAACAAAATAATAGTTGAATCTACGCCTTATTTTATTGCTGAGCAATCAGCTCCCGAAAAAGGTAAGTACGTATTTGCTTATACGATCACTATCACTAATGAAGGCTCCGTTCCTGCTAAGCTATTAAATCGACATTGGTTAATTACTGATTCAAATGGCAAGATTCAGGAAGTTAGAGGCGATGGCGTTATTGGCGAGCAACCTTATCTTAAGCCGGGTGAAATGTTTCGTTATACCAGCGGTGCAATACTTGAAACCTCAGTAGGAACTATGCAGGGTCAATATGCCATGTGTTCTGATGAGGGTGAGAGTTTTAATGCTCAAATTCCTAAATTTACTTTATCTATTCCAAGAACCTTACACTAGTTAAATGTCTATTTACGCGATAGGAGACATACAAGGTTGCTTTGATGATTTATTAAGGCTGCTTGATGTTATCTCTTTTAATGAAAATTCTGATCAGCTTTGGTTTGCCGGTGATTTAGTTAATCGAGGGCCAAAATCTTTAGAAACCCTGCGCTTTGTTAAATCCTTAGGGAGTGCCGCTGTTAGCGTGCTGGGTAATCATGATATGCATTTGCTGGCAGCGTCGTGTTTGCCAAAAGTCGCTAATAAAAAGGATTGTCTTACACAGGTGCTCGATGCGCCTGATAGAGATGAGCTCATTTATTGGTTAAGACACCGACCTTTATTACATTATAACGATGAATTCTGCTTACTACATGCGGGATTACCTCCGCAATGGGATTTTAAGAAAGCTAAAAAGATGGCTATCATAGCTGAACAAACTCTCAGAGACAAAGATTATGAGGTCTTTTTAAGGCAAATGTATGGTAATAAGCCGAATATATGGTCGCCTAATTTACAAGGCGTTTCTAGGCTACGCTTTATTATTAATTGTTTTACTCGTATGCGTTATTGTGATGCCCAGGGGCGTCTAGATTTTGTAAATAGCGGTCCTTTAGGCTCTCAGCCAGATAACTTATTTCCTTGGTTTGATGCGCCTAGACGTAAAAATGCAGATATGCGTATTATCTTCGGGCATTGGTCAAGCTTGGGTTACTATGAGGGGCCAAATTGTTATGGTATTGATACCGGCTGTTTGTGGGGAGGGCAGTTAACAGCGTTGAGATTGGATGAGACTATGCAGCGCTTTAGTGTTGATTGTCAGGAAGCTTATAAGCAAAGAAAAACATGCTGCACCTTCACTGTGCCTGATTTAAAGGTCAAGAAGAAAAAATTGGCAGTATAAGCTTTAGCTGTTTTTAATTAAGGCTCAAATTTTGATGGGGGAAGTTAAGATCAAGCTGCCAACTACAGTATTTATTAGCTGTAGTTGGCTTTAGTATCGTAAAAGATGCTGGTTTGATCAGAGATTATTTGATTTTAGCTTCTTTGTAGATAACATGCTTGCGAAGAACAGGATCAAACTTTTTGATCTCCATTTTCTCTGGCATGGTGCGCTTGTTTTTGGTCGTAGTGTAGAAATGACCAGTGCCTTCGGTAGAAATTAATTTAATTTTATCGCGCATTGTTTATCTCCTTAAACCTTAGTGCCGTTTTTACGTAAATCTGCTAAAACAGCGTCTATGCCATTTTTATCAATGATACGCATTGCTTTTGTAGAAATTCGAAGACGCACCCAACGGTTTTCGCTTTCTACCCAAAATCTGTGATGTTGCAGATTAGGAAGGAAACGTCTTTTGGTTCTGTTGTTTGCGTGTGATACGTTATTACCTGTAACGGGTTTTTTACCAGTTACTTGACATACTCTAGACATGATTGACCTCTTGGTGCGCCTAAATTTATAAATTAGCCAATCTTTATACCAAAAAATCTTTTCAAGGTAAATAACTATCTATAAAATAAACCTCATCAACCTTCTACTAAAGTAAAACACAGGACAATAATGCCTATTAAACTCGGCATGGTTATGGATTCCATAGACCATATCAATATCAAAAAAGACACCAGTTTTGCCATGTTGCTTGAAGCACAAGCTAGAGGTTGGGAGCTGCATTATATGGAGCTTAATGATCTCTTTCTAAGAAATGGCAGAGCTTACGCAAGAACTCGAACCCTCACAGTGCAGCGCGATGCTCAACAATGGTATCAATTCATTGCTGAACAAGATATTCCGCTAGAACAGTTAAATGTCATCTTGATGCGTAAGGATCCTCCTTTCGATCAAGAATATATTTATGCAACGTATTTGTTAGAGCGCGCTGAAAGTATGGGCGTTTATGTCGTTAACAAGCCGCAGTCATTGCGCGATGCCAATGAAAAACTTTTTACAGCATGGTTTCCTCAGTGCTGTGCAGAAACTTTGGTAGCTAGAGAGCCTGCTCGTATAAGAAGTTTTTTGCAGGAACAAGGTGAAATTATATTAAAACCGCTAGATGGTATGGGCGGCACTTCTATTTTTCATTTACGACAAAACGATCCTAATCTCAGTGTGATTTTAGAAACCATGACGCAATACAATAGTCGCTATGTCATGGCTCAAAAGTATCTGCCGGAAATAAAGGATGGCGATAAGCGAATATTAATGATTAATGGTGTCGCGGTACCTTACGCCTTGGCACGGATTCCTGCGCAAGGTGAATCACGAGGTAACTTAGCTGCGGGTGGTCGTGCAGAAGGTAGACCTTTAACCGAACAAGATTTATGGATTGCAAATCAGGTGGGCCCTACCTTAAGAGAGAAAGGTTTGGTTTTCGTTGGCATTGATGTCATCGGTGATAAATTGACTGAAATCAATGTGACTAGCCCAACTTGCGTTCAAGAGTTAGATCAGCAATTCGGGCTTAATATTGCTGGTATGTTAATGGATCATATTGATACAAAATTGCGATGCAATGATAAGTAAGGACACTTTTGTACCTAACCGAGCGTTGTTAAACAATAAAGATATTTTATCAATAGCGTTAACTGCGGCAGTTATTTTTCATATAGCTTTAGTTGTTGGATGGAGTCTTGGTGCGCAAAAATCAGAACTAGAGCGCGTATTTAAACCTATCGATGTTACTTTAATCAGTAAGTCGACAGAAAAGAAAGAGGATAAGACTGACTTTTTAGCTCAAGAAAATCAGTCTGGGGCGGGTCGTCAGACTCATCAGGCCGAATCTCCTGCACGACAGGCTGCCAGTCAGAGTGGACATCAAAAAGAAAGTCCAATTAAAAAGGCCGCTCAAAAGGAAAATAAATCTAAAGCTAAATCTGAGCAACGAGTATTGACTGCTGTAAAGGCTGAAAACAAAGTTGTTGCCGCTAAAAAGACTGAGGTCGCTAAAGAGCCCGAGCAGCGTCCAAAATTGACAGCAGATTTATTACAGCAACAAATTGCTCAATTAGGAGCCGAAATTAGGCAAAGCCAACCTAGTGCAGAACAAGCTAAAATAAAGTTTGTGGACGCTGTGAGTACTCACAAATATGTTGCCGCTCAATATATGAAAGATTGGGAAAGCAAAGTAGAGCGTATGGGTAATCTTAACTACCCTGAAGTGGCACTTAAGAAAAACTTTTCGGGAATATTGACGATGGATGTGGCTGTTAATTCGGATGGCGGTATATACAGTATCCGAATCGTTAAATCTTCAGGGAATTTAGAATTAGATGAAGCGGCTAAAAAAATTGTTCGCATGAGTGCGCCCTTTGCACCGCTGCCTGTGGATTTACGCAAGGAAGTTGATGTGTTAGTCATTACTCGTGTGTGGAAATTCTCAGATGAATCAGGCTTAGTTACGCAGTAAGTAGTTGCTTAAGTCATCATAACCTTCGATACTAACTCTTATGAATCAAGTGACGTATTTAAATAACCAGTTTATTATCGCTATGCCAACCTTGGCAGACCCCAATTTCTTTCATACCGTGACGTATTTATGTCAACATAATGAAGAAGGGGCTTTGGGTATTATCATAAACAGACCTGCAGACATGAAGTTGGGGGAGATTTGTGAGCAAATGCACATCAGCTATCACTCAGATACCATTGCTAACATCCCTGTTTTTGTGGGTGGGCCAGTTCAACAAGAACGCGGTTTTGTTTTACATACTACCGGTGGCGAGTGGGATGTGACTATGGTTGTTTCCGAGACTATTTCTTTAACGACTTCACGAGATATTATAGAAGCGATTGCTGCGGATAAAGGGCCTGAACACTATTTTATCGCACTTGGCTATGCGGGTTGGGGGGAGGGGCAATTGGAGCAAGAAATGTTAGATAATGCTTGGTTGAATACCCCCTATGGCAAACATATTTTATTCGATACGCCGATAGAGAAACGCTGGCAAGCTGCTGGTGGGCAAATTGGCATTGATATCAATCAATTAACGACACCGGCAGGACATGGCTAAGCGAGACCCTTTACTAGCAAAATGCAGTGCTGATACTTATCTAGGTTTTGATTTCGGTAGTAAAAAAATAGGTACAGCTGTTGGTCAAACTGTCACTGCGACAGCCAGTCCCTTAGTGACGATACGATCAATAAATCAAAATCCCAATTGGCAAATCATTAGTCAACTCATTGAAGAATGGCGTCCTACAGGCTTAGTTGTCGGCATATCACGACAATCTGATGGTACTGATAACCCGATAACGCCACGTATGTTAAAATTCTGCCGTCAACTGGAAGGACGTTATCAATTGCCTGTTTTTCAGCAAGATGAAACGCTATCAACCTTTGAGGCTAAACAATTATTGTTTGATGAAGTAAATGTTAATGCGAGTAAGCTTTGGGAAGTACAAGATCAATTGGCAGCTCAGCTTATTTTACAAACTTGGTTAAACGACTTTAAGAATAAAGAAAAGGATCAATAAGTGCTGGATATAAATGATTTACTCAACAAGTTGGAAGCTGAGTTAAAGCGAGTCATTGTTGAGCGAGGGTTGGTCGATCCCTTGATGATCGGCATACGCACAGGCGGTGTATGGGTCGCAGAGCAGTTACATCAACGCTTAGGTATAAAGGATGATTTAGCGTTACTGGATATCTCTTTTTATCGCGACGATTTTTCGCAAATCGGTGTTAATCCCAATGTAAAACCCAGTCAATTGCCACAGGATATTAAAGGTCGCGATATTATTCTGGTAGACGATGTCTTTTATACAGGAAGAACCATACGCGCCGCTCTCAATGAGATTTTTGATTATGGCCGGCCCAATCAAGTGGTTTTAGCAGTATTAATTGAGCGTGATGGCAAGCAAATTCCTTTGTGTCCCGATTGTATTGGCACTAGTATTATCATGGATGCCGGTCAGCGCATCAAATTAACAGGGCCTAGTCCTCTGAGTATTCATTTACAAACACTTGATGCGGTAGCTTAAACCATGACTGAAAATATCCAGCTTAATTCTGAAGGCAAGCTTAAGCACTTTTTGAGTATTGAAGGTTTGAATAAAACCTTATTAACAGAAATCTTGGATATAGCTGATTCTTTTATTGGCATGAATGACCAACAGATTAAGAAAGTACCGTTATTGCGTGGCAAAACGATAGTTAATCTATTTTTTGAAAACAGCACGCGCACGCGAACGACTTTTGAACTGGCAGCCAAGCGTTTATCAGCAGACGTACTCAGTATGAGTATTGCCACGTCATCGACCTCCAAAGGCGAAAGTTTGCTAGACACTATTCGCAATTTAGAAGCCATGTTTGTCGATATGTTTGTGGTGCGGCATGCTATTAGTGGAGCTGCACATTTTATCGCTCAGCATACGGCTCCTCATATTAGCGTGATTAATGCCGGTGATGGTCAACATGCTCATCCTACACAGGCGATGCTGGATATGTTTACTATTCGGCAAGTCAAACAAGATTTTTCAAATCTACGTGTCGCTATTATTGGCGATATACTTCATTCTAGGGTAGCTAGATCACAGATTCAGGCCTTAAACACCTTGGGTGCCGCTGAGGTGCGGGTGATTGCGCCTAAGACCTTATTGCCTTCGCATGTAGAAAGCCTAGGGGTCAATGTTTCACATGATCTAACCTCAGGACTTAAAGATATCGATGTCATTATCATGCTGCGATTACAAAAAGAGCGCATGACTTCAGCTTTATTACCCAGTGAAAGTGAATACTTTAAATGCTTTGGCTTGACCGAAGCTAAGTTAAAAATTGCAAAACCTGATGCCATTGTTATGCATCCTGGGCCTATTAATCGAGGCGTTGAAATCGATTCTAAAGTTGCTGATGGGCCTCAGTCCGTTATTCTTAAACAAGTGAGTAACGGTATCGCTATTCGTATGGCTGTTATGGCCATGGCTATGCAGAAACAAGGAGCAGTAGGATGAGCCAGATACTGATTAAACAGGGACATATTATTGATCCTGCTAATAACATTAATCGTATCGGTGATGTTTATATTGCTGAAGGCAAGGTAGTTTCCGTTACACATGAACCCGCAGGCTTTAAGCCGACTACCGTTATAGATGCTACCCATAAAGTCATCTGTCCGGGATTTATTGATTTAAGTACACGATTACGTGAGCCTGGTCAAAGCCGCAAAGCGACCTTTAAAAGTGAAGCGATTGCAGCAGCGAGTGCGGGTGTAACGACCATGTGTTTGCAGCCAGATACTAACCCAGTTATTGATACGCCGGCTGTTGCTGAATTAATTAAGGAACTCGCTGAAAAAGCAGATTATCCGCAAATCTATCCTATTGCAGCCTTAACTCGAAAACTGGAAGGCACAGAGCTAAGTTCTATGTTGTCGCTTAAACAAGCGGGTTGTATTGCTGTAGGCAATGCTCAACAAGCCGTCAAAAACTTATTGATACTCAGGCGAGCCATGGAATATGCGGCCAGTCACGATCTATTAGTGATGTTTAGACCTAATGATTATTGGTTAGGCAATAATGGTTGTGCTCACGAAGGTGCTGTTGCCACTCGTTATGGTTTGCCGAGTATTCCAGATGAAGCAGAAACTATAGCCCTAGCTCAATGTCTGGAGCTCGTTGAACTCACCGGTTGTCGTATGCATTTTGGCCAGCTTAGTTGTAAGCGTTCAGTCATTAAAATTTATCAAGCTAAAAAATATGGCTTAAATGTCAGTGCCGATGTCGCTATTCATCAATTACATTTGACAGAAAATGACATGATTCCTTTTGACAGTAGTTATCATGTGTTGCCGCCTTTTCGTAATGAAGAAGATAGACAGTATCTGCGGCAAGGTTTGGCCAGCGGTACGCTGAACAGTATTTGTTCAGACCATCAGCCGCATGATATTGATGCTAAGCTAGGCGCTTTTCCAGAAACAGAGCCAGGTGTCTCCTCATTAGAAACACTGTTACCGCTAATGCTCAAACTGGTAACTCAAGGTGAGATAACCTTAGTGCAAGGTATCGCGGCTTTAAGCGAAAACCCAGCGCGTGTACTGCATTTAAACAGTGGGGCTTTAACTGTGGGTTATGCCGCTGATATCTGTGTGTTTGATCCTGAATTAACTTGGCAAGTGAATGCTGATAACTGGAAGAGTCAGGGCATTAATACACCCTTTTGGGGGCAAGAATTCAAAGGTCGAGTCACGCATACCATACAGGCCGGTAAGATGATTTATAGTTTGGAGTAAAACAGCTTTAGCTGTTTTAAATATATCGTTTCCACGCTCCGGCGTGGCAATGCATCCCACGTCGCTCCAGCGATGCGTGACGCAGAGCGTCACCGGCTGCATTCCCACGCAGAGCGTGGGAACGATAAACAAAAATTTTATAACGTTACCTTTAAGGTAATCTGAGTTTGGAGAAAGGCATTGCAAGAGCAGGTATTAGCGACTTTATTAAGAGGGATTGATGAGGTTTTAGTCGAGCACGAATTAGTTAAAAAGTTGCAAGAAGGACGTCCTCTAAGGATTAAAGCAGGATTTGATCCCACGGCACCTGACTTACATTTGGGTCATACCGTACTCATTAACAAATTAAAGCAATTTCAAGATTTAGGGCATGAGGTTTTATTCTTGATTGGTGACTTTACCGGCATGATAGGTGACCCCACTGGAAAAAATGTCACGCGTAAGCCTTTAACACGCGAGCAAGTGCTTGAAAATGCAAAAACCTATCAAGAGCAAATCTTTAAAATCTTAGATCCCGCTAAAACCCAAGTGATGTTTAATTCAACGTGGATGAATGCCATGTCACCTGCGGATTTAATACAATTAGCCGCCAAACATACTGTTGCCCGTATGCTAGAGCGTGATGATTTTAATAAGCGCTTTAAAGGCGGCCAGCCCATTGCCATCCATGAGTTTCTATACCCTTTAATACAAGGTTATGATTCAGTTGCCATGAAAGCCGATGTAGAACTAGGCGGTACAGATCAAAAGTTCAACTTATTAGTCGGTAGACAGTTGCAAGAAGTCTTTGGTCAAAAACCCCAAGTAGTCATCACTATGCCTATACTTGAAGGGCTTGACGGCGTACAAAAGATGTCTAAGTCGCTTAATAATTACATCGGTATTGCTGATCCTGCCGATGATATGTTTGGCAAATTAATGTCCATTTCTGATGACTTAATGTGGCGCTACTTTGAGCTGTTAAGTTTTCGCCCTATGACTGAGATTAATGCTTGGCGATTAGACTGCGAAAATGGCGCTAATCCGCGCAATTATAAGGTCAAGCTGGCTCAGGAAATTATTGAGCGCTTTCATGACGCCGCTGCAGCAGAAAAAGCCTTAGAAAATTTTGAAGCACGATTTCAGCGCGGCTTAATACCCGATGAAATGGATGAGTTCACTTTAAGCACCGAAGGCACTGGCTATAGTATTGCTAATTTATTAAAAGAAGCTGGTTTAGCGAGTAGTACCTCAGAAGCGATTAGAATGATTAATCAAGGCGCGGTAAAAATAGATGGCGAAAAAGTGGCTGATACCAAGCTAGAAGTACCCACTGCTACAGAAAGTGTATTTCAAGTCGGCAAAAGAAAGTTTGCTAGAGTAAAAATAATCGCGGCTAGTTAGTCATAACTTTCATAATGACTATGCTTCATAGTGAGTGTCGTATTCAGTTGATTTAGCTTGTACTTGTAAAAAATAATGCGTACACTTCGACTTCGGTTATGAGGTATTGAGCCGATATGCCATTGATAATCAATGTGTTGAAATAAAATAAAAATAAAAGAGGAGTGGTTATGTCTGATGAAAAGAAAGGTTGTGCCGTCATGGAACAGGCTTTAGCTTGGTTAAAGGTTACTGATGACTGGGCTGTAGGTGGTTACCAAAATAAATTACCAAGAATGTGTTACGCCGCTGTAGGTTTAGTTCTGGTACTTATAATCTTATAAACAAAATAATAAAAGGTGGATTTAAATCCTCAATATGACAGGCGATTGATGAGCGTCTTAGTTCATATCGTTAAACATATTGCATAAAAAGGGGAGATGACTCCTCTACGATAATCCATTCGATAGTAAAGTAATAACTGACCCCTGCTTAGACTGATCTGAGCAGGGGTTTTTTTATGTTTAATAGAAAGAGAAGACGTTATGGCCGCACTGGCATTCGCCACACAATTTATTAAGGTAAAGCGAATTGCAACGTTAGCGGCATGAAGTTTATTGACTCAATGTGAATCGTAGTGGGTAAACCGTCATTCCGGCATGGACTGCCGGAATCAAGTTGCCATGGATGGCTGATGCCGCATCACTATAAGCTTCATAATATGGACTCTAACATTCGATACGTACATCCATGTACTCTGGATCCCGGCAGTCCATGCCGGGATGACGTGTGGCGGTTTTTCAGATACTTAGTGTGTGTATTTATCAGTCTTATTTTACCCACTATAAATCACATAGAGCCAACATCATTGATTGAACATCAATAGATGGTCGCCGTGGATTCACGATCATTATGTTACGTAAGAGCCTTATAAACTCGTAGTGCAATAGTTTCAGCTGAAGCGAAGTGATGCGGCGCCTTCGTCGGTAGTATCCTTTGGTCGCGACTAGTTACGCAAGGTATAGGCGGAGGAACATAAGCTATCGTTCCTGGTGGATCAGTGTCGAGCCTATTACGCGCGCTATTGGGTTATTGCATAAGCTATGGCGCTAAAACTTGTGGCATTGTTCTAAATAGGGCGACACCTTCGCCCCATACTCCTGCATCAGCTTATGTCGTCGCTGACTATTGATGCCATTCCTTGACCCAATCAGGGAGTTTATCTCCCGGCATGGCTTTGGCGAACGCATAACCTTGTGCTAATTCGCAGCCCAGTTCTAATAGCCGCTGACAATGAGCTGGCGTTTCTACGCCTTCGGCGATTACTTGATGATTAAAGGCACTTGCTAACCCTATAATGCCTTCTATGATGGAAAGATCTTCTAAATCGGTCAACATATCGCTTACAAAGCTCTGATCTATCTTCAGCATATTCACGGGCAGACGCTTCAAATAAGTCAGTGAGGAATAGCCCGTGCCAAAATCATCAAGGGAAAAATGTACCCCCATTTCGCAGCAGGCATTCATGATATTTGAGGTATTGTTAAGGTCTTCCAATGCTGAAGATTCCAATATTTCAAGTTCAATTTGACTGGGGTGAACATTGGGATTAGCAGCAAAGCGTTCAGCTAGATTTAGTACAAAGCACTCTTGCTGTAAATGATGAGCGCCTATGTTCACGCTAACGGGGAGTATAAAACCCTGCTCATGCCATTCAGTTAATTGGGCGAAGGCTTCGTCTATGACCCATTCACCGACTTCAATATAGTAAGGATGGTTATCGATGAGTGGCAAAAAGGCCCCAGGAAACAATAAGCCCTGCTGAGGATGTTGCCAGCGTATCAGCGCCTCGGCACCGATCACCTCGCTGGTTTTCATATTGACCTTGGGTTGATAGTGCAGTACAAACTCACGGTTATCGATAGCGCTACGGATGCTGGCTAACTGTTCCTGCTCGGATTTCAGTGCCGCGTTCTTAATCAGATCGAAGTATATATACTGATTCTTGCCCGATTGTTTGGCCACATACATGGCCTGATCGGCATGGCGTAACAGTTTATCGGCATCACTATCATCCTCAGGATAGAGCGTGACACCTATGCTAGCAGAGACCTGTAGTGTGATGTCATTGACCTTCACTGGATCGGCAGCTGCTTGCAACAGACGCTGTAATAGTGGTTCACAATCTTGCTGGCAGCCTAAATTGACTAACACGGCTACAAATTCGTCGCCACCAATACGGGCCAAGGTGTCCACATCGCGTAGCATATCGCGCATGCGGTGAGAGACCGTAATCAACAGAGCGTCACCCACGGAATGCCCATGCAAGTCGTTGACAGCCTTGAAGCCATCTAAATCCAGATAGATTAGTGCTACCAGTCTCTCTAGTCGTTCTGATTGCAGGATGGCTTGCTCTAGGCGATCGGCTAACAGCAAGCGGTTGGGTAAGCCGGTGAGTGGATCGTAATTGGCGCTATGTTCAAGCTGCTGTTGATGAGTTTTCGTAGCCGTGATGTCGGAGAATAAGGCGATATAATTTTGAGCTTTGCCCTCAGCATTGAGTACCGCACTGATGTTGATCATAATCACGTAGTCATCGCCGTTTTTGTGTCGGTCCCATATTTCTCCGTACCAATGCTGCTTGGTGTTGAGATCCTGCCATAGTTTTTTATAAAAATCGGGATCTTGCCTCCCCGATTTAAGTAGAGATGGGTTTCGACCTAGAACCTCTGCGCGTGAGTAGCCGGTAATATAGGTAAAGGACTCGTTAACATCAATAATATTTGCAGCAGTGTCGGTGATTATAATGCCTTCTCTAGAATGCGTAAAGACACTGGCGGCAAGTAACAAGCGAGCTTCCGTGACTTTGCGGTGGGTAATGTCTTCAATAATACCGCGTACGTGTAAGCTATTATCTTGAGTGTCAGCATAATATTCACCGATGATTGAAATCCAATGGACACTACCATCAGGCCAAAGCATACGAGATTCATAAGCATAAGGCGTTTTCTCCGCCAAGCTACGCTCCGCCAAGCTACGCATCATCTTGATATTAGGCAAATTTTCTAAATTAAAGCTATTTATAAAATCATCGTAAAGGCCGCTGAACTGTCCGGGCTCGTAGCCCAATATTTCTTCGCTGCGTGGAGACAAGATGATCTTATTAGTCAGAATATCCCAGTCAAAAACACCTAGTTTTGCAGCGTTGAGGGCCATTCTGAGTCGCTCTTCACTTTGTTTTAAGTTGATCTCGTTAATATGCTGTTCAGTGATATCCTTTGCCGTGCCGACCATACGCAAGGCATGACCTTGTGCGTCCTTTAGCAGTTCGCCATGACGACTTATATAACGCAGTGTGCCGTCAGGTAAGCTGCGTCTAACCACTATTTCGCTGGGGTTGTCGTCATGATTTTTGTTTATGATCTGCTCCAGTAACGTCGAGCGATCATCTTCATGAACGAGTGCTATGATGGCCTCTGGAGTAGGAATAAAGCTATCTGCTGGCACGCCGTACAATCGATAAGTCTCTTCAGACCACACCAAGGGATTAATAAAGTCATAACTCCAACTGCCGATATGGGAGATGCGTTGAGATTCGGATAATAGGCGTTCTTTTTCGCGTAGTAATTCTGCCGCATCTAGGCGTTCTTTTGTCAGCATCAGTAGTTGCTGAGCCTCACTTAAGTTGGATTCTAGGAGCAGATTATCTAAGGTGAAAGACATATCTTCACCTATTTTCTTGAGCAGTTGTAATTGATGCTCGTCGAAATAATCTTTTTCACCGGTATATAAAGAAAAGGCGCCGATGGTGATATTATTTTCTTTGATAGCAATACTAGCCGAAGCCAATAAACCAAATTCACGAGCCTTTACATACAGAGGCTGTTTTTCTAATGTCTTCAAAAAGTCATTGTAAATACAGTAGCTACCAGTACGAATGGCTACAGCGGTAGGTGATTGAATGACTAAACTATTCTGTATATTTAACTGTAAGCTATCAACAATACCTTCGCCAATCGGCATGAGTGATTTTTAAATATCGAAGAAAAGAGAATAGCCAGAAAAGGTAGAATACATTTTCTGACAACGCATTCCCACCCCAACTGACCATGAAT